>CBDUZQ010000025.1:0-13617 GCA_965371755.1 uncultured bacterium | reverse complement strand
TTCGGAGCCAGCTTCAGCTTTGTCGGTTCGGGGCACAGCGGCCACCTCAGGTCGATGGATCCGGAGCTTTACAAGTGAATCGGTGGGATAATCATCCCGGCCTTGTGGGACACTCTCCCGGCCGTAACAACTCAACAACTATTCAGCAAGAGGACTTAAGATGGCAGTAAGAGACCAAAATCTGGACGCTGTGGCGCCGGTGTTGGCAACGTTCACAATCAAGCAAACTACCGGTGTCGACGATTTGAAGGACGCCAACATCGGAGAGCCGGTAGTACTCACCGCCAGCGGTGAGGTGGGACCGATCGGCGACGGCGATCAACTATTAGGCAGACTGATCAGCCTGACATTGAGTGACAACGACGATGGTGATCGGTTGGCGTCGGTGCAGGTCGGCGGTATTTGCCGACTGGCCATAACAACCACCTATCCGACGGTGGGCAATCGCGTGGTGGGCGGCGCCAGTGGAACCGTGAAACAGGCGCCGACAGTGGCATCCGACCCGGCCGGCGGCAACGTGGCTCGCGGCACGGTGCTTGACGTCAACGGCACGACCGACTGTGTCATCCTGCTTAACTAAGAAAGGACCGAAGATGGATTTCAATCAGTTTTTGAACTCGGCCGCTTTCGCCGGAGTACAGCGTGAAGTCGACAGGGAGAGGCCGGAAGCGCCGGTGGATCTCACGCGCTCGGCGGCGGTCGAGATGAGTCGGGATCTCTATGTGGAGGCGGAAAGCCGTGGCTTGACGTTATCCGAGCTTCTGGAATGCGAAGAGTACGACCCCACTCCGAACGGCTGTCCACTGGACGCCTTTGAACGCCAACTGGCGTTGGCCGGAGTTCGGTTGGGCGGCAAGTCGCCGACCACGGTGGAGCAGTTTTTCCAGCAGGCGCCGGCTTTGTTGCCGGAGTTTATGCTGCGCGAGATCAAGAAGGGACAGGCGATGCGTCCTGAGTTGGGTCGTTTGATCGCCAACTCCACCAGCGTGGCCAGCAACAGTTACACGCCGTTCTTCATCGATACTTCAGACGACACCAAGTTCTCGCTACGACCGATCGGCGACGGCGCCGACGTGCCGCAGCTTCTCGTCACCGAGCAGAACCACGCTGTGAAGGTGACCGACTACGGTTTGGCTCTGAAGACCAGCTACAAGGCGCTGCGTTACCGGACAAGTTCGCAGTTCCGGGTGCTTTTGTGGTACATCGGCTTTCGGATCCAGAGCGACAAGATCGCCATGGTGGTCGACACGATCATCAACGGCGACGGCAACAGCAACGGCGCGACGGTAGTCAACACGGCAGCCAGTGGCACGCTCGATTATGACGACTTGATCAGCCTGTGGGCGCAGTTCTCGCCGTTTGAAATGAACACGCTGGTCTGTCATATCGATCAGATGAAGACGATTATGACTCTGGACGAGTTCAAGGATCCGATGGCGGGCTATCGTTTCCAGAATACCGGCGATCTGTTCAGTCCGCTGGGGGCGCGACTGATTCGCTGTGATGATGTGCCGAGCGATTACGTTCTCGGTCTCGACAGTCGTTTCGCCGTGGAGGAAGTTGTTACCCAACCCCTGACCATCGAGTACGACAAAGTGATCGAACAGCGTTTCGAGGAAGCTGTGATCTCCGAGTCGGTGACCTACGCTAAGGTCATCAAGGAGGCCTCAGTGGTACTTGACAGCGTGTTTACCTAATACCTGGCGGGAGTCCGCTCAGCGCGGGCTCCCCCGCTTAATGAGAGAATGATGCAGAAAAAGATAACCGAATCAACGGCCGCCTATCCGGTTGGTCTGCCGCCGGGGCGGAAGCTATTGAAAGTAGCGTCCGGTCAGTACCGCGGTCGATTGGTGGCGATTACACAAACAGCGGCCGGTGACATCAAATACTCCTGGGCGGACCGTCCGTACGTAAACTGGTCGACGCCGGTGACGATAGCATCTGATGCCGCGGATCTGCCTTGCGACAGTCTGATCGACACTAACGGCAACATCCACCTTATCTACAGTGAGACCTCCACCGACTACCTGGTGACGAAGAAACTGTCGTTCTCAGGCGGAAGCTGGTCGATTGGCTCCAAGGTTACCATCTACAACGTTAACGAATCGTACTATCCATCGGTGACAATTGAGGACGGCGGTACCCTGTGGGTGAGTTGGTCGCGGCTTACCAGTGGCTCGTACTATCTTCACGCCAAGTCCTCGACCGATTCCGGCGCAACCTGGGGAACGGGACCGACCGATGCCGGTGACGTGCTCACCAGTGGAGTGACGGCGTTGTTTTCCGGGACAGTCATCGGCACCAGCGATATCTTCGTGGTCTACAGTCACGGAGGTTCGACGTTGTCGATACGTTCCCGCCCGATCTCAGGAGGGAGTTGGACCAGCGCCGTCGATCTGGCCTCCAGTGCGAGCAACTTCGATGAGCACTTCGACGTTGCCGTTTCGGATAATGGTCTGTTAGCGGTCGTGTACGATCAAGCCGCGCTGAAGTACCGCGAATTCGACGGAGCGGTCTGGAGTGCAATTGTGGATTTGGACGGCAGCGAAGGGAACAGTCCACAGTTGATGTTCAACGCCAACGTGCCGGTAGTGGTCTATCTGTCAGAATACGCCTCGGGACAGGAGCGGCTATTGTATACCAGTCGCGAAACGGGCAGCTTCGGTTCGCCGCAACCTCTGGACCCCGGCGCCGGCCTGTTCGATGAGGTGTTGGCGTACGACACGAGTTCTTCCAGCTACGATAATCTGACAACAGCCGCCTCAAGTGCTGCCACCGCCGATGTTTACCACTCCAGTTCGTCCACCCTTATGAAGGAACTGGGTGATGCTGTGTACGTCGGGATGGATCGGAAATTCCGTTATCTCAGACTCCTTCTATCGACCGTGGGGGTCGGCGGTACTCTTACCTACAGCTATTGGGACGGCGCCAACTGGATCGCATTCACACCAGCGGGCGGCAACTATGACTTCGACTCGTCCGATCGTGAATTGCTGCTGTGGAACGATTACGATAGCACTCCGGGCGGCTGGCAGAAGGAAGCGCTTGAGGATGACGAACGCTACTGGGTGAAGATCCAGGTTTCGACGGCGTTCACGACCGGCCCGGTGGGTAGCCAGATAACGTCGATCTCCGACATCGGCGCCATCATAGTCAGGAGGTAGCGATGTCCTATACTAATGCAGAACTCATTCGTCATCACCTGGTCGGCGCCTTTCCACTGGCCGAATCAATAGCAAACCAGCCGCTGGTTTTTGAAAGTGATGACTACCTTTCCTTTTTCAATGGCGCCGTGGATCAATCAACTCTGAAGGTGAAGTCTGTCCAGAGTAACGACCTGATTCGAACGACCGTGAGTCTCACCAGCAACCCGACGTCGTTGACGGCGTCGCCGTTGGCGCCAGGTTCGGTGGTGGTGGCGTCGGACAGCTCGATGGGAACCGTGTATGTGGAGAACTCGGACTATGCCGTAGATTATTCCTCGGGAACGATAGTGTTAAAGAGCGGCGGGAGTCTTGGGGTCGGACAGACGGTCACCGTGTGGTATCTCGCGTTCACTCTCTACACTGAGGGGAGTGACTTTCAGGTGAAAGCGGATGGCGGCGAGATCAGGCGGCTGACCGGTGGCGATATCGCGGCGGGTGAGACAGTCTATCTTGATTATTCGCCGGTTCACGACAGCTACAATGAAGACGTGTTGGACAACGCCGTGGCTGAAGCGAACAGTCTGGTTGAGCGGGAAGTGGATCCGGACGGACAGTTCGGCGCCGATCGCACGTTGCAGGCGGCCGCGACCTATCGCGCCCTTGAGATAGTTTGCCGCACCTCGGCGGCGAGGGAACTCTCAAGTCGCCGAGGTGAGGACCGAACGGCTCTGGCCTGGATGAAGCTGGCCGACCAATATGCCGAAAGCAGCGAAGCGTTGCTGAAGGGTTTCCGTCCGCCGGCTACTGGCCCATCATCACCGGTACACAGCTAAAGGAGAGGTCATGATATCAGGACTGGAAAAAGCCCAATCACATCGCTTGTGGTTTGTCCCCGAGTTCACCGCCTGGGGGCTGGCCGGCTGGAGCGAGATCGAATTCCTGGTTCAAGAGCAGGTTCAGAGTACGACCTCGGTGCTCTATGGAACGGTCGACATCGGTGATGTCGACCAACAGGTCACTTTCGGCGATCTCACCGATCATCGCGGCAATCATCTGCCGTCGTCGATAGAATCGCCGCGAGTGATAATCCGACCTCGCAGTGTAGAGACGGCCTTTGTCGTAGGTGAGGAATCGTCGCAGGGATTCAAGATCGCGCGCGATCCGGATGCGTCCGGCCCGGTGATGGTCGATTTGTTCATCATCGAAATGGGTGATTAGCATGAAACAGACCACGGGAAAGTCGTCCGACGACTCTCCATGGATGAGGTATTTCGATGATCTCATCGCACGTTACTGCCGTTTGTTCGCCAATAAGGATGATAAGAACGCCAAGATAGGAGATTTGCTAAGGATGATTGAACTCAGACACAAATTGACACCGGGCGGCGCCGGCCAGAAACGATTCTGGAAGTTGGTGGAAGAGATCCGTCAGGGCGCCTCTGACAAAGCGCCGACAAAAAAGCCGGGGCGAACCAGGACATCATCAACCCGGAAGAAGAAATGAGACCTCGCCTGAAACAATCGTGGCTGATGATCATATTCGTTGCGATCGCATCAACCGGAACAGTATCAGCTCGGGTGGATACGCTGAAAGACACCACTGACGTCGAAGATTGTCTTATCTACTCCTATGAGAACTGTGATGCGGAGGAAACCGGCGAGAACTGTCGGCGGTTCAACGGCGGCGGCGTGTACAACATGGGGGTCGGCAACTATGGCTCTACCGCCGAGAAGCGCGTGTTGTTCAAACTGCCGGGCTGGAATGATACGATTCCGGATTCGTCAGAGTTGAAGGTCTACTGTTACTTCCAGAGTAGCATCCTGCCGCGTTACCTGATCGCCTACCCGCTTACGCGTGAGACTTTCGAGGGAACCGAAAACCGTCACAGCCTGGGTTACTATCCCGATCCCGACAGCGGCGGAACCTGGCTGCATGCCTATCTCGACGTCGGCGATGCCGACTCGATGAACTGGAGTAATCCCGGCGGTGACTACACGACAGCCGTCGCGTGCAGCGTCAACATCACCGGCATCGGCCAGTATTTCACGATGAAGAACTTTAATCGCATCCTCAACTACTGGGACACTTCCGGCAGCAACTATGGATTCATTCTCATCAATGCGAATAACATTCCGGCGACCAACAGCCAGAAGATAATCAAGTCTTGCGAGAGCGGATCGGACTACTATCCGCTGGTGCTTTTGTACACGGCCGACAGCAGTGCCCAGTCGGTACGGCGGTCACAGGTCATCCGGTCGCTTTTGAGAAACTGAACTCTACAATCAACAAGGGAGTACGATGAAGAAGCTCTTGATCGTTATCGCCGGCATAGTCTCGACCGCGTCGCTCTTCGGAGCCATAGTGAACAACTCCACGTCGTCGCCGTCGGCGGAGGACTCGCTGTCCTGCGTGTTTTACTCGGTGGACTCTCTGGGCAACCCGACGACGGCTGACTCGGTGTATGTTCTGGTCGCCGGTCCCGGCGGCAGTGTTGTCTATCGTGACTCAGCAGCCATTTCGGACAGCCGCATAACCTCGACCACTATCAGTTCCAAGCAGTTCTACAGCTTCAAAGAACAGGTTTCCAACCTCGATGGTTCGGGGAGCATGGGTAGTTATTCACTGACCATCCTGGCCAAGAAAAACAGCGGCAGCCTGCTCACGCCGAACGTCTATTCGTTCCAGATCGTAAGTGAGGAACTCTCCGACCAACTGGCCCTGATCGGTGACTCCGTTGATGTCAGAGGTGGCGCTGTCGATTCCAATCGCACCGAATTGGGTGGTGATTCGGCGATGACGGCGGCCTGGGTTTGGAACACGCCGCAGAGTAATCACACGTCGTCGGGCAGTTTCGGCAAGTACCTCGACACCGAGGTATCCGGCATCTCGTCCGGCAGCGGCGCTTATTCATATACCATCCAGACGTATGATTCCAGTGTCGGACAAGCGATACCTTATGCTCAGATCGGGGTGCGCAACATCGACCAGTCGGCTTTGATCGCCGTCGGCAAGGCTGACGTCATGGGACGGGCCACGATGAACCTCGACGCCGACAGCTTTGTGGTCGTAGCCACATCCTCCGGCTATATCTTCGATTCTTATGATACGATGGTAGTGAGTGGGGCCGGAGTGGATACTGTTTTCTGTGACCAGTTTGATCCCGGCACGCCGTCCTTTCCCGCTCTGTGCCGAGTCTATGGACATCTTTTCAGCGCCGACGGACAGCCGGAGGAAGATGCCGCCATCAGCGCCTGGCTGCCTTCCGGGGTGGTTCGTTTCGGCTTCGTAGTAATCTCCCCGTCGCCGGTGAACACGACCAGCGACAGCACGGGATACTTCTATCTTGATTTGGTTCCTTCGGACTCACTGATACCGTCGGATACCAAGTACGAGTTTTCCATCAGTCGCCACGATGGCACCATCCTTCGTCAACGCCTGACCGTTCCGGATTCCGCCAGTTGGCGCCTGGCCTGGTAAACTTACGGGCGACAAACTTTAACCAACAGCAAGGAGAGATACCTTGGAAACAGTTTTGACAAATGACGGTCCGTGGATCGGCATAATCGGTTCAATTGGCCTTCTGCTGCTCACCCACCTGGCCAGGAACTATATTATACCTTATCTTCAGGTCGGCAAGCGTCGGCAGTACGCGCGCTACATTGCGGCGATAGCCGACGAGGTAACCGACGACCTTAGAGCGCGCTACCCCGAAAACGAATGGCTGAGCCATCTTGACGATGCCGTAGATCGCATTATCGAGGTGTGTGAAATCTCGCCGGAAATCGCCCGACGGGCCGCGCACGCTGCAACGTCGCGCAAGGGATAGCTCCTGCAAACAGAAAAGGCCGCCTTGAACGGCGGCCTTTTTTATGGGATGAATCTGTGTCTGAGACCCTGATACCAAGGGCTAATGACATGGCGGGTCAGCTGCGCCGAATGTGAAATTCATGTAGTACACGATATCGGCGATGTTGACATACCCGTCGCAGTTGGCATCGGCTCGCTCAGCGCCACCGACCGGGGCCGGTCCGGTCGCGGTTAGAAAATCAATCAACCAGACCAGGTCGGCGATGTTGGCTTCATTGTTGCCGTCATAGTCGCCGGGTGTGTAGAAACCCTCACAAACATAGCGCAGCAACACGGTGGTTGCATCCTCGTGCGAGGCGGCATCGTGACCGGTGGCCCGGAAGAAATAAAGACTATCTTCAACCAAGTTAAAGGGTTCCCAACTGAACGACCAGCCATCGGCTCCGGAGAAGTCGCCACCGAGGGTGGTTCGGCTGACCACATAGTTCTTCGCGCAGAGTGACACCATCATATCAACATTGCGCCATATGCCGTACATGTTCACCTGGTTGACACCGAAGCTGTTGCGCATGGGCAGATCAGTCATGGTACCGCTGAGCGGGTCGGATACTCTGATCAGATAGCTGTCGTCGGGCTGCGTCCAGCCGGGGAATCCGTCGACGGCCAGCCACGTGCCGGGGTTGCCGCTGAGAGCTATGATAACGGTTCGCTCCTGCTCTTCAAGCCATGTGCGCAGGCTGAAGTAGTCCGGGTTGCGCTGGTAGTCGAACTCAAGGGCGTTACCAATGGGGAGGAAGTATTCGGCCAGGCCGGCAAACAGGTTTTCATCATAGGTGCCGTTGTTATCTATTGCCCCAAAGGGAACAGCCAGTCTCTCGGCCAACTCCAGGGGTGTCAGAATGTGCGAACCGGCCTTGATCAGGAAATCATACCCACGACCCGCCCACACGTAGGTTGCCAGGGCCGCAGCTCCCGGGGCCGCCAGATGATTACCGACGCCCGAGACATTCACGGCAGGAAGTCCGGCTGAGTAACCGATACTGCCGGGACGGCGCTTGATATCGACATAGCTCATATCCTCGTCATTGACGGCCATCAATAGCAACAGCATGTCACAGAAATCGGACCCGTTGTCGGGTGAGAGAATCGTAGGCGTAGGTGGTGTTGGTTCCAGGTAGACTGTCACGCTGTCGGCGGAACTGCGACCAAGGGTGTCGAAGGCGGTGGCGCGGAGTTTGTAGGTGCCTTCAGCCAGGCCGGCGAAGTTCCAGTCGAGACTGAACCCATTGCCGCTGACGACCGGACTACTGCCGTCACGCAGCGGGCTGGCGCCGTCGAAATCCCGGCCGATTTCGACATAAGCTCCGGTGGAGGCGTATTCAAAAGAGACATAGTCGATAATCTCCGAACCGGAGGATTCCCACGCCCAAAGACTTCTGGAGCCATAGAGCGTGCTGTTGTTGGTCGGCGACAAGAGCGTGAGTTCCGGTTCGGGCTGGGTTGGGCCGCCGCCGGTGTAACCGACCACGTGCATGGCCAGATCACCCGGGAAATTGTACATCGTGTTATTGGCCAGATCGACCCAGCCTATTTCCGTGTCCCATATGTTGTACGCTACACATTGTTGCGGGCTGTCGTCGGTGACCAGAGCGGGCTGTGCATTCGGATTGATTCCGCCGGCCAGGTAGAAACCGGCGAAAAACGGACCATTGACCACGACCGGTGGATCCATCTCGACCCAAATGTCGTAGGCGTCAGCCGCCGGCACAAAATCCTGATAGGTCGGAGAGAGGGCAATCAGTGTATCCGGCAACGGGCAACCAGGGTCCGAATAATCTACCGCTTCAATATCCCCCTCGTAAATCAACTGCGTTGTGTCACTGAAAACCATGATGATATGCACTTCGGTGATGGTAAACGGGTAGGGGTTGGAACAGCTTAGCGCCGGGTCGAGATACGCTTTGTAGAGTTCATCACCGATGACCCAGCCGTCGATCATCCAGATGAGAGAATCGGCAAGGGAGACCATGCAGGTATCGGCAGCCGCCAAGCCGGTCGACGGTCGAAGCTGTTTGAGCTCGGTGTACTTGAGGGGAGCAACCTGGGGCGGCTGTTTTCCCGCGCCATGGATCGTTGCGGCCATCGCAACCATGATCACACAAGTAGTTATTATCAGCCGTCGTGACATGTATGTACTCCTCTATGTCCAATTCCCGTGTTTCTCTTGATTATCGGCCTGAGCCCATATATTATTAGCCAGCTTGTTGGTTCTGAAAGGGATGCAAACAACTGTCAACTACGGCTCGTTTGATCTCATGAGATGTTGGATGGTAATTACCGATTGCCCGACCGGGTGTGATAGTGAATAAGATGACCAGAAAACCGGATTGGCTGAAAGTGAGCGGTTTCACCGGAGCCGGGTATCGTCAGGTTGATCGGTTACTGTCCGGCTATCGGCTTGCCACCGTTTGTCAGGCGGCCAACTGTCCCAACCGTGGCGAGTGCTTTAACCGCGGCACCGCCACTTTCCTTATTCTTGGTTCCCTATGTACACGCAACTGCCGCTTCTGCGACATCAAGCCAGGACGACCGGAAGGTGTCGATTCCGACGAACCGGCTCGGGTAGCGGCCGCGGCGGCAGAGTTGAAACTGAAACATGTCGTAGTGACGTCGGTCAACCGGGATGACCTGCCGGACGGTGGCGCCTCCCATTTCGCAGAAACCGTCAGCCAAATCCGTCGGCAACTGCCGTCGGCCACGGTTGAGATACTAACGCCGGATTTCAGAAACGCTCCCCAGGCGATTGACATTATAGTTGAGGCCTCTCCAGACGTTTTCAACCACAACGTCGAGACGGTGCCCCGTCTGTATCAATCGGTGCGCCCACAGGCGGACTACCGGCGCTCGTTGCATCTACTGAGAGATATTCAGGTCCGTTCGCAAATCATCACCAAGTCGGGACTTATGCTTGGTCTGGGTGAGACTACCGACGAGTTACTGGAAGTGTTCAACGATCTGGCGAACGTCCATGTTTCTATCCTGACAATCGGGCAATATCTGGCCCCGTCGAAGAACCATCATCCGGTGGTTCGCTATGTTCCCCCCGACGAATTCACCTGGCTCGGGGCCGAAGCTCTCAAGGCGGGAATCAAAAAGGTGCTTTCCGCTCCGTTGGTGAGGTCGTCCTATAAGGCGGATGACTTCGCCAATCTGTAGACAGTTCCATCACAAGTCCAAATATTAAACAGATACCAACGGCCTTGTTGGCTTTCATTTCGATCTTCCGATAGACGTGATGATGACGGAAGCGAAGGTGGAAATGACAGGCAATCAGCCCATAAGTATCCTGGTCGTCGACGACGAACAGTACATTTGTAATATCATCGTCGAGGCTCTCTCGACTGAGAAGTACAATGTCGTCGCCTTCTCCGACCCGGCCAAGGCTCTGACTCATATCGAGCAGAACTCCGTTGACCTGGTCCTTACTGATCTCGTTATGGGTGAGTATACCGGAGTGCAGATTCTGGAATCCACGCTGGCCCATCATTGCGACGCCACCGTAATCCTGATGACGGCTCACCCGACCGTGCAAACGGCCATATCTGTTCTGCGCAAAGGGGCCTATGATTTCCTGGTGAAACCGTTCCGACTGGAGCTATTGAAGGCTACCGTCAAGCGCGGTCTGGAGCATCAGCAGGTTATCCGTGAAAACCTGCACCTGAAAGGCCAGGTGGAATTCCTGAAGGTGGTCGGCGCCGCCAATACCGAGATGGGGATCGATGACTTTCTGGCCATGGTGGCTCGCTCCTGCAAGAACGAAATGGGCGCTCGGGCGGTCGGGATAATCGAAATCGACCCCGACTCCCAAGAACCGGCGCGAAAAGTGTACGCCGGCAATGAGAAGGCGCCCCTTGGTGTCGTCCTCGACAAGGCTACCCTGGACAGATTCACTTATACCAGAAGCACCAAGCCGATCATTCAGAAAGAGGAACTCGTCATCGACGGATGCAGTCAGACGCGGATATCCATATCGCAACCGATTTTCGTCCGGCGTTGTTTTCATGGTGTCATCAACCTTCTGATCGAAACCCGTTTTGATCAGCTGACACCTGGGCAGATAGATGTCCTGATGCTTCTGGCCAACTCCGCTGCGGCGGCCATAGCCAACCATCGCCACTATCAGGAAATGCGCATGTCCTACTTGCAGGCGATTAAGGGACTGGCCAACGCTATTGAAGCCCGCGATGAGTACACCGCCGGCCACACCGATCGAGTAACCCGGCTGGCGGAGTTGATGGCGCGGCACATGGGCTGGGAAGACCAACCGATCGAGCATCTCATAATGGGTTGCACTCTCCATGATATCGGCAAGCTCGGGGTACCTGATAGTATCCTCAATAAGCCGGACCGACTCACCGATGAAGAGCGTCTCAAGATGCAGACCCATGCCGAGGTCGGACTTAAGATTATCGACGGAATCGAGCTGTTTCGCCCGGCCGTGCCGTATATCATCGCGCACCATGAATGGTACGACGGTTCCGGTTACCCTCGCGGTTTGAAAGGGGAAGGAATTCCTATTGAGGGTCGGCTGCTGGCGGTGGCGGATACCATGGATGCTATAATGTCCGACCGACCTTACCGCAAGGGGGCCGATCTGGAGCAGGCGGTTTCGGAACTGATCAAGTACAGGGGTATCCAGTTCGACCCGGCGATTGTGGATGTGTTACTTGATCTCTTGCGGAGCGGTTCTGTGGATTTTCGCGCCACCTACGGCCGCGACATGGATATCAGCAAGCTCCCCGCGCCGATCACAAACGAAAAGGCACCGGCGTAAAAGACACGACCAGAATCCCCAGAGTAATCCAACCCATCAGGGTAGCTGTCCGGCTGAGAGGACGGCGATCATCCAGGGTCGGCGGATGACTCATCCCAAAAAACAGGCCGAAAGCAGCAAATAACCACCACATCGGTGATTGGAAACCCAATAGCACCAGACCGGCGGTGGCTATTTTTCCCATGATATGCTGGCGGCGGCGAGCCAGGCCATAGATGATATGACCACCGTCGAGTTGGCCGATGGGGAGCAGATTAATCGCCGTGACCAACAAACCAACCCAACCGGCAAAGGCCGCCTCGGACAGTTTGAAGAAATGTTCCGCCGGCGCTGACCCCACCAATAACCAGGTGAAAGCGCGCATCAGGATCGACTCACCATCCATAGAAAACACCATGTCACCCGGACCAAAAGCACTCAACGGCAATATAGCCGACTGTGACAGCCCGTAGCACAACCAGACTATCGCGACAATCCACCCCGCAATCGGGCCGGCAGCGCCGACCTCGATCAGGTCACGACGGTTCCAGAACGGCGACTTCGATTTGATAATAGCGCCGAAGGTGCCGAACAGGTTTGGCGCCGGTATGAAGAATGGCCATGAAGTAACGATATTCCGGCGGCGACTGGCGATGTAATGGCCCATTTCGTGAACGAACAAGATCGATATGAGAGCCGCTGTGAACACCAATCCCTCTCCGGCTGCGAGGGCCTCGAACGTGCTGCGGAGATCCAGTCCAAATGTCGCTTCGGTGCCCAGGTGGCGCAGGAAGACCGGCACAAAGTAGACGGTAAACAGCGTCACAACAAACAGCACGATGTTAAGCCGGGGAATCTTCACCTGCGGGTTGGGGTCAATGTCCAACAGCAGTCCGTCGTCCCCTTCGTCCAGACGGAAATCATAGCCGGCCGTCTGGAGACGATCCTTTATCATTTCCAGAGATATCTTGTGTCCAAAGCGAAAACTCAGACTGAACATCAGACGGTCGCTCTGGCGGTAGACGGCTGAGATTTCGAACAGATCGCTCAGCAGGGCCACGATTGCTTTGACTTTTCGTTCGTGCGTTTCCATACAAGGCCGAATATAGGTAACCTTGAGTGAGTTGCCGACATTTTTCTACCGGCGGATTGCACCCATGACCCGACAGGCGGTAGGGATAACTTGACAAACACGGGTGAATCCACTTATATTGTGCAATAAGTCACACTTCACCACTTGACCGTTGAGGATACATAATATGTTTAACTTGTATAGAACCATTGTGACCGTGGGACTGCTTTGTCTTGCTGGTCCCGTACTCGCCATACCGCCCGCAGGCAGTGAACCACCCGTTTACGACAACTCCCGTAGTTGGGACAACACTACCTACATCAACGCCGGCAACATCCTCATGTTTGTCACCAACCACAGCAACTTCGGACGGGATCTGGCCGGTGTTTTCGGGCTGGATGCGGGCACATTCTATCCATACGTCGATAATGAAAGCATCAACAACGGTTCATTGGATGACTACGTTCTCTATGCTGCCGGGTTATGGCTTGGCGGCAAAGTGAACAACCAAATTCGTATAGCCATCGCCGAATACTGGGACGAATACGTCCCCGGACCGATGGAGAGTGGGACTTACATGCCAGACGATCCGGCATTCAAAGTCTACAAGCTCTATCGCGACAGCCTGGCGGCCAATCCCAACAGCGACTATCTGAACTGGCCAGTCGACCAGGGAGCGCCGGTCGATGGCATGGGTAATCCGGTGATGCTTGGTGACCAAATGCTCTGGACGGTTTTCAATGATGCTGCCTGGCAACAACACGACCACCACGCCGGC
>CBDUZQ010000024.1:0-13755 GCA_965371755.1 uncultured bacterium | reverse complement strand
TTGATCCGGTCGGCCATCTCGTGCAGCGTCTGGGCGATGTCGGTCGTGTCGGACGGTTCTTGTGCCGCGACTTCGTTTAGCAAGACGTGCAGATGCCCGTACTTGGAGCGCGGGGGGATGTAGCGACGGATCTTCTCGTCAAATGTTACCAATCCGACCGCGTCGCGTTGACGCAGCATCATGTACGACAGCGCCCCGGTCAACAGTCCCGCGTAGTCCAGCTTGCTCATGCGATCATCGGAGCGATAGGCCATCGAAGCCGAACAGTCCATTAACAGGTACGCCTTGAGGTTGGTCTCTTCCTCGTACTGCTTGATATAGAACCGGTCGGACTTGGCATACACTTTCCAGTCGATGTCGCGGATGTTGTCCCCCGGCATGTACTGACGATGCTCGGCAAACTCGACCGAGAAGCCATGATATGGTGACTTGTGCAACCCGGCGATGAACCCTTCCACCACCATACGGGCCTTGAGCTCCATCCCCTTGAGTTTGGAGACCGTCTCCGGATCGAGGTATTTGCGGTAGTCACCTGCCATACTCTTTGCCTAACCTTGTGGGTGGCAGACCTCCTGGTCTGCCCCTTTGTCGTTCATCATTCTCTGAATATCTCCACCACCGGCTCACCATCGGGCATGAGGTAGCCGCGATACATTCCTTCGGTGTTGAAGGGCAGGGCGATGTTGCCGTCTTTATCAATAGCAATCAAACCACCAGTGCCACCAAGATCTGTCAACTTGGTCTGCACCGACAAGTCGGTTGCCTCAGCCAATGACAGTTCTTTGTACCGCATCAGCGCCGCAACGTCGTATGCCACCACGCCGCGTTGGAAGAACTCACCATGTCCGGTAGTGCTGACGGCGCATAAGTCATCAGCAAAGGTGCCTGCCCCCACGATGGCCGAGTCACCCACACGACCATAACGTTTGTTGGTCATGCCACCCGATGACGTCGCGGCGGCCAGGTGTCCCTGCTTGTCCAATGCTACAGCGCCGACGGTTCCGTGCTTGTCATCTTCCGACAGCATCATGTCGCCCTTGGCGTCCTCCTTACCGGTCTCTTTGGCCTTGGCTTTGGCACGCTGAAGTTGCTCCCAACGCTGCTCCGTGTAGAAATAGTCGTTGTCGACCAACTCCATGCCATGCTCGACAGCGAATCTTTCCGCGCCGTCCCCCATCAAGAGCACGTGCGGCGAGTCACTCATGACTTTCTTGGCAAGATCGATCGGGTTGGCGATACTGCGCACGCTTGCCACCGAACCGGCCTGATCGGCAAAACCGTCGACGATGGTGGCGTCCTGTTCGTTCTTACCGTCGTGGGTGAAGACTGCTCCGCGCCCGGCGTTGAACAGCGGCGAGTCCTCCATGACGTTGACCGCTTTCTGCACAGCATCAAGGGCGCAGCCGCCTTCATTCAGCAAGGCATAACCCACACGCAGCGATTCAGTAAGCGCGGCGCGGATAGCAGCCTCTCGTTCCGGCGTCATCTTGCTTTTCAAGATTGTCCCCGCCCCGCCGTGGATTGCTATGGCACAGGCGACGCCTGTCTCTTTTGATTCTGTGGACATGACTATTCTACGACCGCGGAATGGCTCACTATGTGTCCTTCACCGCCTCCAGGATCCGCTTGATGATCTCTTCGGTGTCGACCCCGTCCGCCTCGGCGTTGAACGACGTCACGATGCGATGCCGCATCACCGGGTAAGCAGCGAAGCGCACGTCCTCCGGTCCCGGGGTCGGGCGGCCATCGAGAATGGCTTTGGTCTTGGCAGCAAGAATCAGATACTGCGAGGCGCGCGGTCCGGCGCCCCAGTTGACCCAGTTCTTGATGAAATCGGGTGCGGTTGGTTCATTCGGTCGCGTCGCCCGCGCGAGATTGACCGCGTATTCGACCAAATGATCCGACACCGGCACACGGCGCACGAGTCTCTGGAAGCCGATGATATCTTCAGGCGATAGGATCTTCTGCAAATCGTATTCGAGCACAGCGGTGGTCTCTTTAACGATTCTGTGCTCCTCATCCGATGATGGATAGTCGACAAAAACATTGAACATGAACCTGTCAAGCTGTGCTTCCGGCAAAGGATAGGTTCCTTCCTGTTCGATCGGGTTCTGGGTGGCCAGCACGAAAAACGGTTCGTCCAGTTTGTAGGTTTCACCGCTTGCCGTGACCTCATGTTCCTGCATCGCCTGCAAAAGCGCGGCCTGGGTCTTGGGGGGGGTGCGGTTGATCTCGTCGGCTAAGATGATATTGGCGAACACCGGACCCTTGACAAACCGGAACTGCCGCTTGCCGGTGCTGTGATCTTCCTCGATGATGTCGGTGCCGGTGATATCGGACGGCATCAGGTCGGGCGTGAACTGAATACGGTTGAACTTCAGGTTGAGGACATTTGCCAAAGTCGAGATCAGGAGCGTCTTGGCCAGCCCCGGCACGCCGACCAACAGGCAGTGGCCGGAAGCCAGTAGCGATATCAGAAGTTGTTCGATAACTTTGTCCTGGCCGACGATGACTTTGGCGATTTCGGATTTGATTTTGTCGTAGGCAGTATTAAGGTTTTCCACGGCGTTAAGATCGGATCCGGTCTGTTCGGGGGCCATCTATTCCTCCGGTTTATGTTTGTCAATCTCGCGGTGGTAGCTCCCGGTTTTTGTGCGGAGCTACAGGGCTTATACAAGTCTACGGGCCGAAGATACGAATTACACGGCGGAAAATCAACCGGCGGGGGCCGACCATATTCAGGTCTCATGCGTTTGCGCGTGGAACCTAGAGCAAGCTGTCGGGCGCCCGGCTGTCACCCCCGCGAAGGCTGAAGGGTCCCTCCGTCTTAGGCCGTATGAGAAAGACAACCGGAGGGTTGCCCGCCTGCGCGGGCAGGACAAAGAACTGCAGCTCAGGATCCTTGTGATCCTGACAGAGGCGGGTTCCCCTCTACTCGGCCGGCTGGCTTATGGAGTCGTCTTGCTGGGGCACTTTAGCCTGACGAGGCAGTTTGCAGATTAGCTCGATGATCGCCGCCGTGAACGGCGTCTCGACTACTCGCACCATCCGATCGATTTTGATTATATACTGGATCTTGCGATCATCCCCGGAAAACGTCAGGTCAGATTCCAGGGTACGATTGACGGCCTTTATTGAGCAACAACTCACGTCGCCGCCAGCTCCGGATTGACCGCCGTCGATACTCGAAAAACGGTGTATGTAACGCTTGCCGTCATCGTGCTCAATGGCTATGGAACCGACCAGATCGGTCTCTTCGATGGTGTGATCGGTAATAGTGAAGATGTGTTGTCTTCTAGTCTTCTCGTCGTAAATGTAAACGACATCCCCCTTCTGCGGCTGGCAGCCGAGGAATTGAGTCACTTTGGTCATAATGGGCCAGTGCAAGACTTGCTTTTCCGTGCACTGCTTAGCGAGAGGCGGCCATAGGGCGCCCACCTGGTGGGCTATATGAGGCAAGGCAACGAGCACCGCCTTGGGGTGTTTCGGTGCGTAGGGCGGCGCTAGGCGTTCGTGGCGGCAGCCCAATAGTCGCCAGAATGTCCTGACCGCCAAACCACAGGATGACTCATTCATGCTACAACTGCTTTTCCAGCCGTTAATGTTGCCCCCCCCAGCTTCAGTTTCCCCCCAGAGACCGAGCAGCCGGGCGTAAGCGTCCTGGCGACCGGCGGGGGCATCGTTGCGCCCGTAGCCCTCCATGGTCTGGAGCACCTGGACAACCTTTTCTCGGAGGAGACGATCGTTGTCGGCTGGGAAATCGGGGTTTTTTCCCACTGTGCGACAATCGGGTGTGATAGCCGCCTCGAATATGTCGACGTAGAACCACATCGCCCGTTCTGAGCGGCGCCAGGAGAGGATTTCGGTGGTACCCTCTTCCCAGCCGGGTAAAGGGAATGTTTTGGGATCTTTCTGCAGGTCCAATTCGGGATCAGTAATGGCCATGTCTCTATCCGGTTTCTTCTAAGGCGTCGTCCAGGTCACCATCCGGGGCGTAACGCAGTTCCATCAGATCGGCCCCGGTTGCGATCACCGGCGGCAGGTCCGATTCAGTGGTCGGGCCGAGAAGGACTTTTACCTGTTCGGAGTACTCCACCACCCCGGTCTCGCCGGTGACGCACAATGTGTACACCATGTCTTCGGTTGGGGCGACGACCGCTTTGTTGGGAGCTTCGCCAGCTTCCGAGGTAAACTCGATATTACTGATTTCTCCGCGGAGGGTCATGGCCTCAATGCGGATCTTGGTGGCCCCTTTGGCTTGCCAGTGCAAAACCACCTTGTGACCATGCGGAACGATCAGGTTGTGGGGTTGTTCGGTGCGGTTGTCGGCCACCCTCGGTCTTCCGAAAAAATCGGCTATTTCCGGGGGTGGACCAAAAATGTGTTGCGAGCCGCGTACGATACGGTCGTAAAAGCGGCAGGCAAAAGTGTCGCGAGACTTGCGGTACTCGCGACGATGTTCCTGCGGCGAGCGGCGAGCCTCACCGTCGGACCAGAACCGTTTATGGCAGTCGTCCACGCCTTCGTCGGCCCGGGGACAGGGCCAGCGCTGGGGATCGACCTTGCTGCCGGGGCGGAAGAGAAAAATAATGACACGGCGATTGGGCTCGTTCTCTCGGTTACGTTCGGTGTGATTAGCTGCCTGAGAGTAACGGGCGTTCTCCTCGACCGAGAATACCATCACCGGGTTGAACTCGCTGCAACCCTGGTAGTCACCCTTGCCGCCGTCGTCGGCGCCGGCCGCCAGGAAATCATCAGCGGTGAGCTTAAACGGTCCGCCGCGGGTGTCCTTGCAGACCTTGTCCATGTAAACTTCGAACAGCTTGTTGCGAGTGTTGGGTCCCACGATGCCGTCGACTGCCAATCCCTCGGTTTCCTGAAACTCCCGAATGGCGCGATTCGTCTGTGCGCCCTGGACACCGTCGATAGGCCCAACCGCCTGTCCGGCGGTCGACAGCAGAATCTGAATGCGGCGGACGCCCCAGTCATCGCGCCCGAGCGGATTGTTGAAGAGCCATTCCCACTGGTCCATGTCGCGGGTGAGCAGGCCATAGACTGCCTTGGCTCGCCGGCCGCTGAGATTCTTGTTGTAGTCATCCTGGCCGGTGGGATCAGCGTGTCCGAATATCGACAGCGGTGCATTCGGGTGCTCGCGCCGCAGGAGAGCAAGTTGAGTCAGCGCCACGGCCGCGTCGGGGCGGATGAATGAGGAGTCAAAATCGAAGTTGATATCGTCAAGCCGGTAGCTGGCTACAGGGACAACCGAGGCGCGGATAAGATTCTGCTCACCGTGCTCGTCGGGGGCTACGCGCAGTTCTCTGGTGACTATCGGTCCGGATGGTTCTTCGCTGCCTTCGGGTACCGGTTCAACAGGTTTGTAGTCATCTGTGCTCACGTTCAATCCCCGGCTCGCCTCAACAGCCGTGCACCTCGCGAAGTTTGTCGATTGTGGCTGAGTCCGCCTCACCGGTCACGGTGAGATCGTTTTCGCACTGGAACTCCTCGATCCCCAACCGTGTGCGAGAGCCCAGCTTTCCATCAATGGCGCCGACGTCGAAGCCGATATTGTTCAGCCGAGCCTGGATACCTTCGGTCGTATCCGGTTCGGCTAGCGGCTGTATCTGGAGAGGTATTTCGATATCGTCAAGGCGGAGGCGCCCTTCATTGGTCCCCTCCTTCAATTCGGTTTCGAGCAGACCGTCGGAGTCGGTAGTCAGGTCAAGCTCTCCCCCCTTCAACACAAGCGTGCAGGCGGTGTCCGATACCGGGTCGTTATTGTGATCCCGCAAAGCCAGTCTCAGGAAGACCTTGGGAATACACCGCAGAACATAGCTGCGGCCGGTCTTGATTCGAAATCGATATTGAGACGTCATACTACTTCTCACTGACCAACTAAGACTATCTTAAGGCTCAGATCAAGCGTAATCTGGCGTCTGGCGGAAAAAACCGAAGGTTGTCCCTATTGAGAGTGGACCGCGAGAACGGCCGGCTGGCGCTCTCTGGGCCTTCACCACTCACCGGGTAGACTTCCCCCTACCGCTGATATTCCACCGGCCAGAATTCAGCGAGGGTTTCGCGAAGCAACCGGTTGAACGCAGCCGGGTTTTCCATGTGTAAAAAGTGCCCCGTACCTGGCATGATCTTCGCCTTGAACGAGGCCGCAACCTGGATGTTTCCCTCGATGTTAGTGGGGTAGGCGTCGGCGTTGACACAGCGCACAGGGAGTCGTACATCGCCAAGCGCCGCCACGAAATCGTATTGAAGAAATTGCTCGATAGCGCCAAGCGCGATTTCCTGAGGCGCAGAGGCCATATCGGATGCGACCCGGTGGACCAACGCCGAATCAGCCGTCGGTAGAAACATGGAGCGCACAAATTCGTCGGTAGTGCCGACGAAATCGGATTGGAAGGGCATCAGGAGCTGTTCGATTTGTTCGGACTTGTGCTGCTGTGCGAAATCGTGAAAGTCGTCGACCCCGATCAACGCCACCACGCGACCGGGCAGACGGCGAGCCGCCTCGATTATTACCGCGCCACCCATCGAGTGGCCAACCAAGATCACGTTGCTTAGATCAAGTTTCTCCACAACAGCGGCGACATCGGCTCCGAACGACGGCATGTCCCAAGTCTCACGCACGGTTCCGGACCGGCCGTGGCCGCCAAGATCGAGCGTCACAACCATGAAGTCTACCATGAGCCCCTCCACCTGAGCCTGCCAGTAACCCTGATCACAACTCCAGCCATGAACCAGAACCATTGTGTTCTCGCCACTGCTATGTACTTGGTAATGTACTATCAGACCATCGGCAGAGGTAACGCTATCGGCAACCGCCACAACAACGGCTACACTCTCGGCTTCTTTCTCTTTTTGACACGACGACGCTATTAGTACGGTGGCAAAGCAGATCGCTGCCGCTATGGCGCCGGACCTGGCTATGTCCACTAGCCGCCGGTGAGTAACCGACGCAGAGGCTTCTTTGGTGTGGTCAGATATCGCTAACATAATCTTCCTCCTGGTTTAGGGTGGCAAGAGGATAACAGCTACAGCCAACTATGGCAACCACAAAGCTTGACCATGCCGGTTCAGGGAGTCTTGTTGCAGCAGATCGTCGGGTCACACCTTCGATTGCATCGAAGCCGAGACCCGACGAAACGATCAAGGCTCGGTTCAGGTCGAGCGCTGTACACTACGGCACACAAAAAAACGAGTGAACTCCTTAGGGCGAAGCCGGATAGCTGATCTGTATGTCAACAAATAGGGACTACGCAACGGCAGGATTCGGGCGGTGAATGACTAAGTCGTTGTAGCACTACCAAATAGGCAATGCTAATTCTAACGTGCTACTTGACTGCGAGCAGCATAAGGCAAGAGGCCACAGACAGTTATGTGCCCATACGGACTTGTGGAAAAGGACTGTCCATGAAGCCGGGCGGCCTGCTGGTATCTGCTTGTGTTACAGGCCGTTACCTGCCTGTCCACAATTCTGAAGGGTTATCCACAAGCGGGCGTCAGGTAACCTCCGCCTCAGTTTTCTTCTTCGGCCGAGAGAGCCGTTTGCGTTTCCGTCTCAGGGGCGAGAAAGCCGAGATTCGGTGGGCCGTCTTTCATACTGCAGGCACCACAGAATACTGCGCCCTCTTCAATTACCAGCGATTTTGTCCGCACGTCGCCGTCCATCTCACACTTGGCCTGCAACTCGATTTTTTCGCTGGTGTTGACGTTACCCCTCATAGAGCCCGCGACGATTGCGCTCTCGGCTTCAATCTCAGCCTCGACCAGACCGGTCGATCCGATCGTAACACAGCCGGAGCAGATGATCTTTCCCTTGACCGTACCTTCCACCCGTAAGGCGCCTTTGATGTCCAGGGTGCCGGTAATCACAGTGTCTTTGCCGATAATGGTATTCATCAGGCCATCCGGTTCGCTAATGTTGTTCCTTTTCATATTCTGTTTCCAAAGGGTTTATAGGTTCATCGTTGACTCGCACTTCGTAGTGGAGGTGCGGGGCCGTAGATTTTCCGGTATTTCCGCTTAACGCAATTCGACTTCCCACCATCACCCGATCACCGACTGACACCAACAACTCCTCGTTGTGGCCATAGAGGGTGCTGACCGAGTCGTTGTGTTGAATGACCAACAGCAATCCGTAGGTGGAATCATGCTCGGCAAAAACCACGGTGCCGATGGCGACCGCCAGTACCGGGGTGCCCTCGGCGCAGGCGATGTCGATCCCGGGATGATAGTGGCTGGAGTCCTCGATTTCAAAGTCCTGAGAGATGAAGCCCTGTATCGGCAAGCCGGCAGGCCAACTGAGATCGGGACCGACGGCGCGGTTCAGGATTGCCGAAGCCGGCTGATTCCAGTGAGCAAAGAGAGTAGAATCATCCGGAAGCTCGGGCAGTTTGTATTCAATGCCGGCTATTTCGGTTATCTGTCGTACGATTTCTCGGGCCTGTTCCATACTCTCCTGCAGCATTTGAACCTTATATTGGTATCGGCGCAATTGTTCGTTTTCGGCAGCAAGTTTGTCAGTTTGTGCTGCCCGCCTGAGAACATCGGCATAGAACACGAAGAAGAGAACCTGTCCCACCAATAAAACGATTGCCGCCACTACTGCCGCCTTGATGACCCATAGACGTACGCGATAACCATGGCGCGCCTCGGCGCCGTCGGGGATGAACATTATAGTTATGAACTGAGGCGACTTCACTGGTCGGGTTGTCTTTCGCTAAACAGTTCTGAGCAGTGACGAGAGAGGGTCTCTCGCACACCAGGCACCAAACCCACTCGACACCTACCGGACGATTCTCTGAAATAGTTCCAGCAGTCGATCGAGGTCTTCATCCGAATAGTAATCTATCTCAATCTTCTTACGTTTCAACCCATGGTGGATCTTCACCGAGGTACCCAGGGTCCGCTTAAGGAACGTTTCGGCCTCCACCAGAGCCGGCAGTCTTCGCTTCGGCTGCAAGCGCCGTTTTCTGGTATGCCCCGCCCGACGTTCGACATCGCGAACAGAGAGGGACTCCTCTACGATACGCTGGGCCTGCTTGAGCATCTCGGCTTCACTCTCGAAAGAAAGAATGGCGCGGGCGTGGCCCTCGGTTAGTCGACCCTCGCGCAGCATCATCTTGATGCGCTCGGGCAGGCTGAGAAGCCGCAGCAAATTGGTAACAGCAACGCGACTCTTGCCGACCCGGGTGGCTAGTTGCCCCTGGGTGAGACCGCATTTGTCGATCAGGGTATGGTATCCCTCGGCCGTTTCGATCGCATTGAGATCTTCGCGCTGCAAGTTCTCGACCAAAGCCAACTCGAGCATGCCGGTGTCATCCATGTCGTCCCTCAGGACCACCGGAACCTCGCTCATGCCGGCCAACTGGGCCGCTCGGAAACGACGTTCACCGGCGATAATAACATAAGCGGCGCCGTCGGGCTTCACCACCAATGGTTGCACCACCCCATGTAGCTTGAACGATTCAGCCAGTTGCTGCAGGGAGGTCTCGTTGAAATCCCGGCGCGGTTGCATCGGATTGGGAGCAAGCTGATCCAGCGACACCATCCGCTGACGGGAATCACTGACGGCAACATTGCTCTCTCCCGGAATGAGCGCTTCAATCCCTTTTCCCAGGACTACCTTACTCATTGTGCCATTACCTCTTTGGTCAGAGCCATGTAATTCTCGGCGCCCGTGCTGAGAATGTCATACAAAATGATCGGCTTGCCGAACGAGGGCGCTTCGGACAGGCGGACGTTACGACTGATCACGGTGCTGTATACTTTGCTGTCGAAAAAGCCGCGAACCTCCTCGGACACCTGGCGCGAGAGGTTGAGGCGACCGTCGAACATGGTCAACAGCACACCGTCGATAGCCAGGTTCGGGTTCAGATGCTCCCGGACCAGTTTGATCGTGTTCATCAACTGGCCCAGACCTTCCATCGCATAATACTCACATTGGATCGGAATGATTACCGCGTCGGCAGCGGTAAGAACGTTGACGGTCAGCAGTCCCAGCGATGGTGGGCAATCGATAACGAGATACTGGTAGTCATCGACAATCGGCGCCAGCGCTGATTTTAGTCGCGATTCACGCGATATCATATTGACCAGTTCCACCTCGGCGCCGACCAGCGAGATGGACGAAGGAATCAGGTTGAGGTATTCCAGTTCGCAGGCAAGGATAACTTCGCGGGCCGATTTGTGGCCAAGAAGGATGTCATAGACCGATGATTCGATGTTATTCTTGTCGACGCCAAGCCCGCTGGTGGAATTGGCCTGAGGATCCATATCGATCAGACAGGTTTTGCATTCAGCGGCGGCCAGACAGGAACTGAGGTTCACGGCAGTAGTGGTTTTGCCGACGCCGCCCTTCTGGTTTGCAATGGCTATTATTCTGCCCAAGTAACACTCCTTGTTATCGCGAATCCTGCTATTTGGGAAGATAATACGAGGTTGCTGACTTGTGCGCAACAAAAACTACTTCAAAGTCAGCATAGATTTCGAAAGAAAGTTACGGGTCGGGTCGGTTCCCTTAGGTCGAGCTTAAGCGATTGGGTGACAGCGGAGAATCGGTGGCGGTCGAGGGCAAACTCCGGCTGTGAATAGTAGACGAAGAGGCCTGAGCGGTGAATTGTTTTGAAAACCGCAGCGAGTAGCTTCGGTGTCAGCTTGACATAGCGGAGGGTGACGAGATCAAACTTTGTTGAGGTATCTTTGCCTGGGAAATCTTCAGGGACGATTTCGGCCTGAAGGTTTAACCCGGAGGTTATGCGGCCAAGGGCTGCCGCTCGCTTTTGAGTTCTCTCGACAAGCCGCACGTGCTCGATTTCGATCACACCGGCTGCTGCGGCCGTCATGATCGGTATTGAGGGGAAGCCTCCGCCGGAGCCGATGTCCAGATAGCTCCGGCAGCGCTCATCTCCGATCAGTTCCAACGGCGCTAATGACTCTGCGGCCAAGCGTCTGAGGTCGTCGCGGTTGGTTTCACGTGAAACAAGGTTGACTTGCTTGTTTTCCTCCGTCAGGAGATCGAAGAACAGTTCGAGTTTCTGGTCAGGATCATACTTACTAAAGAGATCTGCCGAGCTCAGATTGATCGATGAGGACTCCCCAATCATGCCGGCACAACTCCGTGTCTCTTTAGGTGAACCGAAAGGATAGCTACGTCACCTGGCGACACGCCTTCCAGTCGACCGGCCTGGCCTAACGAACTCGGCCGGAAGCGAGCCAGTTTTTCAATCGCTTCCTTCTTCAGGCCGACTATTCCACGATAGTCAAAGCTGTCCGGGATGACCAGCCCTTCCAATCGTTTGAATTTTTCAATCTCCCGCTGTTGTTTGTCCAGATACCCGCTGTATTTTATGAGAATCGCCGCCCGTTGCAGTGACTCCTGGCTATCCCGAAAACGATCGTCGAGATCTCTTGCCAAAGCCAAAGCTTCATCAATCGATAGATTGGGCTGCCGGATCAGGTTGGCCAGACTCACCCGGTCGGCCTTTTGGAAACGTTCGCCAGCCGAGCCAAGATCAGCTACCCTGACCCGCTTTTTCTCCAACAACGTGACCAACTCGTTGGTCTGGGTCTGGAGAGTTGAGAATTCCTCCACCTCATTGCTCTCCACCAAGCCATACTTGTGAGCATACCGGAAAAGCCGATCCCGCGCATTGTCCTCACGCAGCGCCAGGCGATACTCCGCCCGAGAGGTGAACATGCGATATGGTTCTGTGATCGTGCGCGTACACAGATCATCGATCATCACCCCGATGTACGCTTCCGACCGGTCGAGGATGAAGGGCGGCGCCTTTTCCAAATACAGCGCAGCATTCACACCAGCCATCAAGCCCTGGGCTGCTGCCTCTTCGTAACCCGAGGTGCCGTTGATCTGCCCGGCGAAGAACAGGCCGCGAACCGATTTCGTCTCCAGAGAAGGCTTGATCTGACTCGGCGGGCAGTAGTCGTACTCGATAGCATAGCCCGATTGCGTGATCACCGCCTGCTCCAGCCCGCGCACCGTTCTGATAGCCACTTCCTGTATATCCCGCGGTAGCGCCGTCGCAAAGCCGTTGGGGTATATCTCGTTAGTGCCGTTCCCTTCGGGCTCGAGGAAGATCTGATGCGAATCTTTATCGGGGAAACGATGAAACTTGTCCTCGATTGATGGACAGTAACGCGGCCCGGTGCTGTTAATCTGGCCTGAAAAGATTGGTGATTGATGCTGGTTGGCCGAGACCAGGCGTTTGGTTTCATCGGTGGTGTAAGTCAGATGGCAGGGCACTTGGTCGAACCGGCGGCGAGGTGAACGACATGAGAAAAACGGTATCGGTACTTCACCCGGTTGAGGTTGGCATAGCGACCAATCGATTGTATCGCCGTCCAGCCGCGGCGGCGTGCCGGTTTTCAAGCGTCCAACCTCGAAACCGAGGCCGCGAAGTGACTCGGATAACCCGTAGGCTGCCGGTTCACCCATGCGGCCCGCCTTGATCTTCTCCTCGCCGATATGGATCAACCCGGACAAGAACGTTCCGGAGCACACAATCACCGCGCCAGCGCTGATTTGTCGGCCTGATACGGTCTGGACTGCGGCCACCGAGCCGCCACGGACGGTTATTTCGTCCACGATATCTTCGATGATTTCAACACTCTCAGTCCGCTCGACGTAGTCACAGACGAACTGATTATACTCCATTCGATCAGCCTGCGCCCTGGTTGACCAGACGGCCGGTCCACGCGACAGGTTGAGCCGTCTGAATTGTATCCCGGTAGCGTCGATGGCTTCCGCCATGACGCCGCCCAGTGCATCTATTTCTTTGACAAGGTGTGATTTACCGATACCACCTATGGCCGGATTGCAGGACATCAGGGCCAGTTTATGTCGGTCCATGGTGACGATGGCCACCTTTCGCCCGATCCGAGCAGCCACCAGCGCCGCCTCAACACCGGCATGACCACCACCCACAACTACTATGTCAAAGTCAAGTTCTGTCATTATTCGACTATCCTACGGTTCGGCAGCTTGTTGAAAAAGTCTCAATTGCTGTCATTGGCGATTTCCTCCGGCCGAAGGCCGAAAACCCAGCTTGCTGGTTTCATGTGAAACTTATTTGCCAATACAGAATTTCGAGAAAATCCGATCCAGGATTTCTTCATTATATATCTTTCCAGTGATCTCGTCCAACGCATCAGCGGCCAGACGCAATTCGAAGACGACCAACTCGGGTGACTCACGGTGCCGAAATAAACGGGCAGCCCGTTTCATCTGGCGAGCGGCAGTCTGTAGTTTTTGACGATGCCGCGCCGAAGTCACCACCAGCCCGGAGGTGAGATCAGGCATGGACGAATGAACTCGTTGGGCTAGCTTCGGTATGAACTTCTGAAGACCCTTGCGCGTAAGACAGGATATCTGAATCAGTTCATCCGAGTCCGAATTCCCATGCTCAAGGCTCTTGGTCAGCAGATCTATCTTATTACCCACCACAAGACTACGACGCGTCTTGAGGTATAATAGGTCAGATCGCGCCTCCGAGCGCCATCTCTTGCGGGACACATCGACGATCCACAACAGCAGGTCACAATCTGAGACTAACTGTCTTGCCACTTGCTGCCCGGCCTTTTCGACCTGGCCACTATGGAGCCGCAGCCCAGCGGTATCTATGATGTTAACCGGTAGACCATCCAATTCGATCCACTCCGAGAGGTAGTCTCGCGTGGTTCCCGGAGTGGGTGCCACAAGTGCCCGCTGCTGCTTCAGGAGCAGGTTGA
>CBDUZQ010000023.1:0-13907 GCA_965371755.1 uncultured bacterium | reverse complement strand
TCCCGATCGACGAACAAAGCGCCCTGAGCGCCGACGGTGTGATCTAAGATGCGACCGACCTCGGTGAACACCATTTCCGGCGTCACGAGATCGAAGCAAAGACGTTTCTCGCGATAGCAGGGTGTGCGACCGTGGCGCGAGCAGGGACGGCAGTCTTCGTCCACCTCAACAACCTGATCGTAGAGACCGCGCGGAGCGAAACCCAGGGCCGGATGGGTTGGACCGAACACGGCCACAACTGGCGTCCCGACCGCGGAGGACAGGTGAGCAATACCGGAATCGTTGGCCACCGTCACGTGAGCTTGGGCGATGAGTGAAGCCAGTTCCGCCAGCGGCCGGTTGATACACTCAACAAATGTGCCCGGCGGAAAGACCGCTTGCAGTTCCGGCCAGGCTCGGTCCTTCTCGGTGGCCACCCACACGATAGAAAGGCCGCGCTCGCGATGCAGCCGGACGGCCACTTCAGCAAACCGCTCCTTCGGCCATTGCTTGTTGTCGTGTGCTGCTCCCGGTGCAATCACAACAAACGGCCCTTGGTCATTCAACTCGCGCACCGGCGAGTCAACTGACTCTCCACGCTCCGGGCGCAATATCGGTCGGCGACAGAACACTTTGCCGCCCAGTTCAGTCACGGCGGCATTATAGAGATCAATCGTATGCGGATACTTCTCGGGAATCCGCTTATGACGCCGCGTGAGAAGAAATCGTTCCAATCGTCGCTTGGGGTATACGACCTTGTTGTCGGCGGTGAGCAACGTCCGCGTCAAGTATGATCGCGTATTGCCGTGTAAGTCGATTATGTGAGAGAAGTGGGCCTCACCAAGCCGCGCCAGCAGCCGGTAGAAATCCGTCAGTCCAGCATTGTCGGGGATGGTGATCAACTCGTCGACGGTGCCGAACCGTTCGACCATAGGACGAAAACTCTCTTTAGTCAGGTAGGTGATCGAATGATCAGGGAAGCTGATACGAAGGTTGGCCAGCGCCGCCGATGTCAGCAGGACATCCCCCAACGAACCGAATCGAATGGTCAGAATCCTCTTGCTCATCTAGAGGAAAAGATACAACCCCACGCCGCCGGCAGCAAAGCAATAATATGCGAAATACTCAAACTTGCCGCGTCGCACCACCGCCAGCACGAGATAGACGGCAACCAACGAGACAAGAAACGACACCAGGCCACCTATGAGATATTGACTGACCAACTCGGAGGGGAGGTTGACTAATTGTTTTGCTTTCAGCAGGGCCGCGCCGCCAATGACCGGAATGGCCAGCAGAAAGGAAAACTCGGCCGCTTTGGACGGCTCTATCCCGGCGTGCAGACCGACCGAGATGGTGCTTCCCGACCGCGATATGCCGGGCATGATCGCCGCTGCCTGGGCCAGCCCCACCACCAGCGCCCGACGCCAGGTGAAACCCTGATGCCGGTTAGTGGCGAACCTGGTCGACAAAAGTATCCCCCCGGTCACGAACAGCATTATCGCAGCATACAATGGACGCGAAAAAGCCGCCGCAAAAAAATCCTCTAACAGGATCCCCAGAACGGCCGCCGGGAGGGTGGCCAGAGCCAGGTAACCGATAGTAGTCCGTTCCCGGCTCAGTCGTTTGTCGAATATGGATTGCAGCATCCGTACCAGCGGTTTGCGAAAAAAGATGAGTACCGCCAGCAGGGAACCCAGATGGACCAGCACTTCAAACGCAACCCCCGGTTGTTTGACCCCCAGGAGAGATTGCGCCAGAACCAAGTGGCCCGACGACGACACCGGCAGAAACTCGGTCAGCCCCTGCAACAGCCCGAGAATGACGGCGTCAAGATAGGTCATGGTGGACTGAAAGAGATATCAGCAAGCTCGCCGATCTCCTTACAGCACTCGATACCTAAGGCCGGCGAACAGACCGTCATTACCGTCGAACTGAAATTCACCGTAAAGCCCGAAGTTCTCACTCATATCCCAGCAGGTTCCGACACTAAGTCCAAACTTCAGTTCCGTATCTGATTTGGACTCAGTCTTAGGCGTCTCGGTACCCGGCGGAATTACTATGTAATCGGCCTTATACTTCTCGAGTCTGACATTAAACCGCCCGTACGGTGTCAGAGTTGTAGCATTTGAGAGGTCGAAGGGCATGGAACCGAGCAGGTCGGCGCCAATCTGAAAAACAGATAAACCGTCAAAATCGACATACTCTAAGAAACCACCCAACGACAGATCAAGCGGATCCTGCTGGACAGCCGAATTGAAATCTAACATCTGATAGTGAAAATCCAGCCCGAAAGTCACCGTGGCGTCAACTCCCCTGTCATCGGCAAGCCCTAACTTCACACGTCCTTCGGTCGACTCAGACATACCGTACGCGAAAAACCCAACGAAAGAAGTTAGATCGGCCGCGCCCACCGCTAGTCCGATGTCCCCGGCCCCCTGACCAATCACCTGTGCTTTGCTCATTGTTCCAAACGCCGATCCATAGGCGTCTAGTCCTTCCCCATATGCCGCCCCTGCAATCAATACCGTCACCAGAATAATCGCTGCCTTCTTCATAGTATACTTCTCCTATCAGATGTGCCGTCCGGCATGGTACTCCACACTGTTAATTCGCAGCTATCGTAGCGCTCCTTTCGGCAATGGTCAACAAAAAAGCACGTCTGGCGGCGTTAAATGTTGACAGACACACGGTGGTAATCTTCCTTGCTGCCTGACGCATAGGAATGCCGGGTTGGTTCGCATGTTGTCCAATGGTGTTCTGCCGTGGTTCGGCTGGTGGCCGTTTGGAGTCACTGGTTTCTGGTTTACCCATTGAACGGGAGAGATGTATCCATGTCCGACGCACAGAAGTACTACCGGGATATCAACAACAACAGCACCGGACGCGGCAACTGGACAACCAGGGTCGGGTTCATCCTGGCCGCCACCGGATCGGCTATTGGCCTGGGCAACATCTGGAAATTCCCATATATTACCGGCGACTACGGCGGCGGCGCTTTCGTCCTGGTATACCTGGTGTGCGTGCTGATTGTCGGCCTGCCGTTGATGTTGGCCGAGTTGATCATCGGTCGCCGTGCACAGCAGAACCCGGTGGGCGCATTTCAAAAACTGCATCGCGAGGGCAGCCCATGGCAACTAGTGGGCTGGCTGGGAGTGGCCGCCGGTTTTGTCATCTTATCCTACTATAGTGTCGTGGCCGGCTGGGCGCTCGCCTATGTCTTCAAGGCTATCGCTGGCTTTCAGGGCACCGCCGAGGCCATCCAGTCTGAGTTTGGCGAACTGGTGACCAGCCCCGGGCAGTCAATCCTGTACCACACGATCTTTATGGCGATATGCATCGGTATCGTAATCGGCGGCATCAAGCGGGGCATCGAACGATGGAGCAAGATTCTGATGCCGGCGCTGTTTGCAATCCTGCTCGGCCTGGCTTGCTACGGTCTGTTCTCCACCGAGGGCGGCAGCCGGGCGCTGGCCTTTTTGTTCAAGCCTGACTTCTCCAAGCTCGGCGCCGAGGGTATCCTGTCGGCGCTGGGGCACGCCTTCTTCACCTTGTCGCTGGGCATGGGCGCTATGATCACCTATGGCAGCTACATGAAGCGCGGCTCCAACCTCGTGCGTGACGCCATAACTATTTCCTTCCTCGACACCGTGGTCGCGCTCGTGGCCGGGATAGCTATCTTTTCGATGGTATTCCATTTCGGGATGGAACCGGGTCAGAGCGTGGGCTTGATCTTCAAAACGCTGCCGGTGTTGTTCAAGGACATTGGACCGTGGATATCGGTGCCGTTCTTTGTGCTGTTGAGCTTCGCCGCGGTAACGTCCGGAATCAGTTTGCTTGAGGTGGTCGTCTCCTACTTCGTGGACCGGAGAGGCTGGAGCCGTATTGCCGCCACCCTTGTTCTGGGCGCAGGTATCTATGTATTAGGGATTTTCTCGGCGGTGAGCGCCTGGTCTGTTCCGTTCTCAGGGAAAGGGTTCTTCGATTTCTTTGACGACTTCTCCACCAACTACATGCTGCCGATCGGCGGTCTGTTCACCTGCCTGTTTATCGCCTGGGTGATGAAAGACAAGGACCGCGCCGACGAGTTCGGTTCGCGTGGTCCTCTGTACAAGGGACTAAGGTTCTTCCTGAGGTACATTACACCCGTCGCGGTCTTCGCAATGATCCTGCATGGACTGGAACTCTTGCCATTCATGGAGTATGGGAATTGAGATTCGTGTATGTACTTCAGCACAAGTAGGTCAGGAGGCCTGTCCTCCTGACGACTGTTGCAAGAGTAGGCAAACCTGTCAGGATCACAACGGTCCTAACCTACCAAGACAGAGTCGTTACTCCTCAACCGCCAGGTACTTCAGCGCCTCGCGCTTCAAACGGTCGCGGTCAAACCCTTGTAGGTCTACGATGTCCAGGAACTCGATAAACGCCGTATCGATCCGTCCAATCGAACTTCGCCCGAACGATTCTGAGGTTTCATCAGACTTCTCTTTTTCCATACGGATATTGAGCGCAAACGATTTCTGCTTCAGGGCCGCTATCTGAGCCGCCGGGATCGTCTTGAGAGTTTCCTCACTGACACCGGTGACACTCACCCGCACGATTTTGTCGGAGGCGTCGATACGCTCCACGGTGTCGGTTAGAACCTGCAGCAACTGATCACCGCGCATTCCGGCGGCGTTGATCACCGGCGCGTCGACCATCGGGCGACAACTAACCGGCTCAAACCGAACCACCAACGGATCAAACTCGACTACCGCAAACCCTTTGTCCGCTTCCCGTTCCGCCTGCGACAGTCGCTCGGTCGATCCGGCGTAGTAGGCCCGATGGGAAACACGGCTAAAATCGTGAAAATGCCCCAGGGCAGCGTAGTCGAAACGATCCAGCAACTCCAGGGGGAATTCCTGCTCACCCAGGTCGGCCATCGAAAACTCCGGCATCCCGGCCGCTACCCCATGAGCCACTATGACATTGTACCGGGCCTCGGGGTCAGGCGCAATCCGAGTCAACTGTTCCTGCTGCGTCGCCACGGTCAGGCAATGCGGCAGCGCATGGCAGACGACCTCGCCGACCCGTACGATTTCAAGCCTGCCGGACGCAACGACGTGCAGATTGTCGATCTGTCTGAACACCTCTATCGCCGCTCCAATATGAGGCTGCTTGGGAGCATCGTGGTTGCCGCTGATTATGATAGTGGGGATACTGTTCACTTCAGCCAGCCGGTGCAGTTGTTCGGCGGCGATCGCCATGATACGATTGATTGGGCGCACCCTGTGAAACAGATCGCCGGCATGGATGCACAGGTCCGGCTTGATCGCGATGATTTGATCTATTGCTTCGCAGAAAGCATTGATAATGTCTTCCTGCCGGAGCGTCAGACCGCTCTCACCGCGTCGGGGATGGTTCTCCCCCGCACCGAGATGACTGTCGGCGATATGACAGAGTTTCATGGATGTATTATACTCTGCCCATCAACAAATGGGAATCACAAAGTGAGGTTGTCGCGGGTGAGTTGCACCCTCTGCGAAACACAGGGACCGAACAATGCTGATTGAGATTCTAGTAGATCCCGTAGCGGGAGATACGGTCGCGGAGGGTGTTGCGGGAGATACCCAGGGTCTCGGAGGTCTTCACCTGGTTACCGTTGAAGTGCTTCAGACAACTGGATATCACCGCCCGTTCAAAGGCGCCCTCAAGGAAGTGAAATATCTGACCCGGTGAATTGACAATCAGTTTGGGCATTATCGGATCGATGATCCTGGTGAACGTCTCGGTGTAGTCATCCTTCAGAGTCGACAGATCGATCAGTGGTTTTGACGTGTCTTCAGAGAAGACCGGGAAGTCCTCCGGCTGAAGTGTCTCGCTCTTGGACATGACCAGAGCGTTCTGGATGTTGTTCTCCAATTCCCGCACGTTGCCCGGCCACTGATACCTGGTCAACACCTGCATTGCTTTCTTGGAGACGCGCCGGACCGGCTGGTCAAGCTGGGAGGCAAACCTCTTGCAGAAGTATCCGACCAACGGGGGGACATCAACCCGGCGTTCGCGCAACGGTGGGATATAGATCGATACGACTTTGAGACGATAGAACAAATCAACCCGGAAGGACCCTTCCTTCATGCATTGCACCAGCGACTTATTGGTCGCTGCCACAATACGCACGTCGACGGTGAGGTTGTCGCTACCACCGACTCGTTGAAAGCTCTTGTCCTGAAGAACCCTGAGCAGCTTGGATTGCGTGAGCATGGTCATGTCGGCGATTTCGTCAAGGAAGAGGGTACCGCTGTCGGCCTGCTCGAACTTGCCGATCCGTTTGAAGTAGGCGCCGGTGAAAGCACCTTTCTCGTGACCGAACAACTCCGACTCCAACAATGTCTCGGGCAGGGCGGCGCAATTCACCGAAAGAAAGGAGTTGGCGCGGCGATTGGAATGACGATGGATGGCCCGCGCGACCAGTTCCTTACCGGTGCCGGATTCACCGATGATCAACACTGCTGCATCGGACTTGGCCACCTGTCCGATCAGTTTGGCGATCTCCACTATCTCCGGGGACTGACCGACGATCTCATCGACACCAGACGGCGTGGCTTCTTCCTGAACCGAAGTTGATGCCAGTGGGCTCTTGTAGCCGGAGGTGTAGCCGCAAGCCTTGTTGACGGTATCGATCAACTTCTCAATCTGAAACGGCTTGGTGAGATACTCGAAAGCTCCCTCACGCATCGCTTCCATGGCATCATCGGTTGACACAAAGCCGGAGATTACGATGATGGGAAGATTCTCCTTGCGCTGCCTGATTTGCTTGAGAACCTCAAGTCCCGACAGGCTCGGCAGATTCACGTCGAGCATTACCAAATCGATATCGTCATGCTCGTCGACAAACTCGCAGACTTCGGTACCGTCATCCAGAAAACTAAAATTGAATTTTTCCGGATCAAACAGGTTGGCCAGCGACTGGGAAAGATCCTTGTCGTCATCGACCAGCAATATGTTTTTCATCTGCATCTTATATAGCATCTTCCGTTATGTAGCATATATCGGCGATTATCCTGAATTGTGAAGAGACAAAAGCAGGATATCCGGTGGTTAAGCATAAAAAGTGGCAGGATTGTATGATCCACCAGCCCGGCAAGTCAATACTCGCAGCAGAAACCTCAGGCGGGACTACCGTATCGTGGCGCAGGAAAGTCTTGTTCTGGACTGATTGGTTCCAGATGAGGATTAAAAACTACTCGGCGTATATGGGAGAGTTGATCTGATCTTGCGGAGAATGGCCGGTACAGCAGCTTACTCTTCTTCGTCTATCAAAAACCGGACGGCCGTACCCATCCACAGGAATGACGCCAGCGCATTGACCGCCAGGCCGGCCAGCAAGACCCAGTAGACCAGTTCCGGCCTGAACTTCTCGATTATTGTCACCGGCCGCCCCGCTGCCACCGATATCACGGTCTGTCCCAGGATGACGGCAAAGGCCAGAATGAGGCAGGTAATCGGATTCCTGATGAATATCCCCAGCGAGCGTTTCAGCCCCTCCAGAACGTTGTCACCATAGACCGCGATCGACGGGATAACGAAATACAACATGGCCAGCATAAGGGTGAAGATGCCCGGCATTATTCCGAACTCAAAGACCATCATTCTCCGAGGCGATCCCCATAACCAGTCGACCAGATACTGGGGAAGAATCAGGGTTGCCGCAAGCATCAGTCCATTGAGCAAGACCCAGCCCAGGATGAGCTGCCCCCAGGACGAGAGCACTAACTTCAGCGGGGATGACTCCGGCTTCTTGACCTCAAGGTAACTATCGAAGAACATCAGGGCAACCAACCCCAGAACCGCCCCCTCAAGAACGAGTCCAACCGCCAGCTTGGCCCAGTCGAACAGGATGGGCAAGATCAGAAAATGACCGGGGTAATGGAAAAACCCGGTGGCCTCTCGGGCACCGAACAAATCCGCCCAGAGTTTGATCGGACCATAGAAGACCGGCGACATCGCCCTGTAATGTGCGAACAAGACCATCCAGTTAAACAGGAAGAACAGCCCCAACACCAACAAGATACGCCCCCGTCCAAGTTGACGGAAGGTGTCAAGGAAGAGCATGATCAGCCGGTTTATGGACCTGACGAGGTTCATGGGTGGGTCCCGGTTTAGCCAAGCGCTAAGGTGCCGTCACCGTGTTAGATGCCGCTGAGTCTCCATGAAGGTCAAACACGAAAACTAAGTAGCTACTCGTGGTCTGTGGGCGACTCATTTCGAAGCGATTGGTCGATGACGATGTGGCGATCATAAGGGGGTCATTGCCCGGCGCTGCATTGATCAGCCGATAACTATCAAAATCAGTCTCGGAGCTTGTCGTCCATGTAAATACGACCGTCGAAGTATCAACCCCAAAACTTACCGCCAATGTCACGGCGTCAGGCGGCATGTTGATGTTCAACAGCGACTCGGACACCAAGTCCTCCGCCCGGTTGCCGGCAACGTCGGTGAACGAACCCGTCACCATCGCATCAAGAGCATTCACACCGTGCGGCACTGTGTATGTGCCGGAATAGACACCATCATCAGCAACCACATCACCTTCGACGCCGTCATCATGCAATTCGAAATCCCTGACCGACTCAAACGATATCGAAGCCTCTCCCCCGGTCTCACCACCGTCGACCTTGAAGGTAATAGACTCATCAACTTCAAGAGGGTGCCCAGGCATCCAGAAGGTAACAGACGAAATCTCGGCATAGGTATCCAACGTTATGTCGTCTGAGAGCGACGCACCGGTCTCCGAGCCATCAGCGTACTGCATCCGCACGTACACCGTCTTGGCACCATCTCCTTCCGAGAGCTCAAACGATCTGGTGCTACTGAAGCTCTCCCAAATAGCATCTGAGAAGTCGGCCTCTTCAGACAGTTGAACGTACGCCGCTGCGACGCCGGCATATATCTGCACCTGCACATCCCGTTGCCTGGTGTACTCACTGTCGTTGTTGATACTGATCGACAGGTGGACTGCCGTCGCCAACACCGTTTCAGACGGCGACGACTCCAGGCCGGTCGTGGTGACCGTAGTTGCACGGATGTAATGCTGCTGGTTCAAGAGCAAGTTATCCAGCGTCACGCTGTAGCTCGAGGTCGAATCCCGAAGGATATATTCGCCGTACTCATCGTCGGCGACATAGATACGAAATCGTGCAATGCCGCTGCTGTCTGTCAATTCCCAACTCAACGTCACAGAGGCATCGTCAATAACCGCCTCCAGGTTGATTGGTATCGACACATCCGAAGGCAGCGACCGCACCGGGTCACTGGAATCAAGGTACCGATCGCAGCTAACCAGCAGCACCAGGATCATCAGGGCCGCCCCAGGAATGAACTTTGTCATCATCATCCACCGCCTTAGAAGTTTGTAGCCAGCGACAGCCCAACCTGCCGGAAATCAGTCGTCGGTTTCACCGTTAACCCTTTGACTCTGAACCCTTCCGGATGATGCGGGAAGAAAAGCACATTGTCCAGCACATTGAGCGCCCACACTCCCACGCTCACAGCTATGGTAACTCTTCGCACGTTTTCAGCGTCATAGGCGTCGCGCTGGGCCGCTATAAGCCCAGGGTGTAGTTGTTGCAGGTCATCGACACTGGAGGTCTCATCGTACTCACGAAGTCTCGTTTGGTACTCCTCGAATCTGTCGTCGAAACGATTATCCGCAATCAAATACGCCGCCGCTGATCCGGCCGCTAACAGCGCCAGCGTCCACGCCTTGGTTTTCTGGTCGGTATAGTACTGCCCCCAGCCCGGTATAATCATCGATCTCAGAGCCGCTTTGACACGCGTCTTCGGAGCCAGGTTAACACTGAATTCCATTGTTCGCGTGGGGTCGAGATACACACGAGTGGAGTGAGTTTCGTAGCCGTACATTCGGACTACCAGGCGGTAGTCGCCAATCAGCAGATGTCGAAACCGGGCGGGGGTTACCCCCGATACGGTTGCCTCCCCCTCCAGCGTAGCCAGCGCCCCGGGAGGGTTGGACGTGATCGCCACATCTCCCCCTACCACACTCTGTGCAAGAACAGATCCCGATGATATGACTGCGACCAGGATAGTCGCTAAAATCCTTTTCAACGTCATTGAGCTATCCCGAATTGAACTGTTTTCCTATTCCGTTATCGGAATTATACAGTATCTATCGAGGCGGAACAAGTTTGAATAAGCAGAAAGCTGGTGGAAGTTTCGACCGAGGTGATAGCCGATTGGGTTGGCTGTTCTAACAGGCGCCGCGCCCGGTCAGAACGACGATAACGGTGCGGAGAAGAATCTTTATGTCGAGCCAGAGCGACCAGGTGTTGATGTACTTGAGATCGTGTTCCAGCTTGATCCTCACTGACTCATCCGATGAATCATAGCCACTCTCAACCTGGGCCAGACCGGTGAGGCCCGGCTTGACATTGAGACGCCTGGCGTAATCATCAAACTTGGCACTGTATTTCTCAACGAAATTGGGACGTTCCGGTCGCGGGCCGACCAGAGACATCTGGCCTAAGAGGACATTTATGAACTGCGGGATTTCGTCCAGCCGGGTTTTGCGCAATATCGCCCCGAGAGTGGTAACCCGCGGATCATTGGCGGTGGCCCAAACCGGGCCGGATCGTGCCTCGGCTTTGTCCACCATAGTGCGAAACTTGTAGACACTGAACGGCACTCCATTGGTGTCGACTCGCCGCCGGCTGCGCTTGCGATGATTTTCCGTGTCAGTTCGCTGGCAGTATCGACGGTCGCGCCGCCGTCTGTTTCGCCCTACCCGAGTCTGAACATAGAATACGGGACCACGGGAATCCAGCTTGATGAGAATCGGCAGAATTATCCATACCGGCAGGGTCACTATCATCCCAACCAACGATCCGATGATATCTATCGATCTCTTGGCAACTCTACTTAACATAGCTTTCACCCGGGCCGGCCTGGCTAAGAACGCCGGCACAACCAATATAAACATGGTTGTGGCCAGAAGAAACATAATGCCCTTGAAATACTCGCCGTAATAGTAACTTGCATATTGCCCCATCCCGAGAGCCGGATTGCCGGTGCGGTCAATTGAGACCGTGTGAACTCCGGAAGCGGCGCCATAACCGGCCGAGGAAACCGGAAGAGCCACCGCCGACTCAGAACTGATATTCGCCTTTGAACTGATCTCGCTGTTCATCACTAACTGAATCCGAATTGCCGTAGCAGCAGCAGAATTGTCCGTATTGTTTAGTATTTCAGTGAGGACGCTCACCCTCGGAGATTGCGTCCCTCCAGTTCGCTCTGGTATGCTGAGCAAAAGCACTGCCAAAACGGCCAAAGTACAGGTAGGTTTAGCAAATTTCGAGACTTAGACCCCTAGTCCGTAACCTGAGTAACCACAACAGGTTCTCTATCGATTTCGACCCCCGAATAAAGGACTAATACAATCTTGAAAGCAAGCCGGTGCAGGGCCGCAGGTATCTGCGCAGAGCGGCACAATATCTGCAACCGGTTGCGCCTAATGATGAATCAAAGGACAGAAGAAAACCGGCTCATGGCCGGTCTTCTAATCGAGCAGGGAGCAGGTCCCAAAACGCTATTGTCCCCACTGAAACTTCAGTGAGAGACGATGAAGATCTTCAGAAGCGTACTTTTCTCCCGGCGTGAAGGCATAATCAACCTGCGCCCGGTTGAACCGTGCCCCGACCCCAAAGCTCAGACCCGGTCCAAAACTGCGCTGGTCCGTATTCGGCAGGTAATTATAGCCGGTTCGGACGAAATAGCGGCCTTCATAACTGTACTCAACACCGTGGCGAATGGTAGTGCCGCCGTGTAACTGTCGGTCGAACTCAACCGAAGTGGCGAAGGCATCACCAAAGGGCCGCACCGACACAGCTAAGCGAGCCGCCGTAGGCAGATCCTCGGACACGCCGGCGAAATCCATCTTGGTGCCGAGGTTGGTCACCACTGCCGCCACCGAGAAGCGGTCGAAGTCATAGCGAGCGCCCAGGTCGAGCGCATAAGCAGAACCACTGACATCGTCCAGCCGCTGATTGACGAACTTACCCGTCGCACCCAGCGACAATCTCTGGTTCAGTTTGTAACCAAGCGAGATTCCACCGGCCCAATCATAGGCAGCGATCTCTTCGTTCGAGGATGTCCCGTCGAGATTATAGCCATCAATCTGCCCATAACTCAAATACGTGATCGAAGCCGCCAGGCTGGCGCGCTCACCGGTCCTCAAGGCCACTGCGCCGTACTCCAGTTTGATATCCTGATACCAAGAAAAATGCCCCAGCACTACTTCGCCGCCGGTTACACCGGTCAGGCCGGCCGGATTCCAGTAAGAAGCCCCGGCATCATCTGAAACCGCCGTGAACGCGCCGCCCATGCCGGCCGCTCGGGCGCCGATGCCTATTTGCAGGAAATCCGCGGCGGTCCGACCACCGTTAGGGGAAGCTACCGTCACGCGGCCAATTATAGCCACCAATGCCAGGAGGATAATCCAAACGAATACGATCCTGTTAAGTACCCTGTTCATCAATACCTGCCTTCCGGTCCCTTGAGGTTGCTCATTCCTAATTGCAATCCAAGTGCCCGAAAGGTCCCACCTGTAGCAGTTTAGCGAAAGCTTTTCAGGTCAGTTCAGCTTGCCGCTAAGCTGTTGTCTTACATCCCATTTCCAGACGCGCTAAGTCCCGGTGAGCGGTTAAAGCTATGACTTGGGGAACATCCTGCGGAAGGCAAAAACAGCCGATTTGTTCGACTCTTGAACTTTCCCCAGGCCAAATCAGCCTAAACTCCTGTCAAAGCGTTCAACCATATCAGGTTGAGCGCCCTTGTCCAATAAAGTGACAACTCCGTCACTCTGCTGGAGAATTGACCACTTCCTGCCCGGGAACTCGCGGCCATTTCCGTTTATACGTGAGGCCAAGAAACGGCCTCGCAACATTCAAATCAACAAAAACTTCCCAATAATGGAAAGGTTTTCCGAAGTATTTCATTGAGGGACAAGGAAGTCCGGCTTTGCCAACTTATCACCATCGACCTATCTGACGACATTGCAGAAGGTTATGGTAGAAAGCCAGAGTGCGTATGTGGAGGCCTTATTGTGCGCGGCGTACGTCCCCGTGCGCCGCTATAAACAGGCTTGCCTGTGTCAGGTTTACAGGAATCCTGACTACTTGTTCTAATGAACTCATGATCGTATCTTGTGGATGCAATAAAACGACTCTGCCCGTAACAAAGGTATTGAATGAAATCTTATCTTGACTGTATCCCCTGCTTTTTCGAGCAAGCCCTCCGTGCGGGACGAATCGCCACCGACGATGAACATCTGCAAAAGCGGGTGCTTGATGAGTTGGGCGCGATGCTCAGTGATATCTCCCTTGAAAGCACGCCGCCGGAAACAGGGGAATTGATTTACCGGATGGTAAGAGAGATAACAGGGAATCCTGATCCATATCGAGAGCTGAAACATGAAAACACGCGACAAGCCCTTGCGCGATACCCTTCGCTGAAGAGAACGATCGAGGAATCCGATGACAGTCTGCTAACCGCGATCCGGATTGCAGTAGCCGGGAACGTGATTGACTTCGGCCCCAACGCCACCTTTGATATCGACACCGCAATAAAAGAATCGTTGGAAGTGGATTTCGCGATTTGTGATTACAGCGCGTTCAAAAACTACCTGGCCAAGGCTGAGCAGATACTGTACATTGGCGACAACGCCGGCGAAACCGTTTTCGACAGACTTCTCATTGAGCAGATGAACAAGCCGGTGACGTATGTAGTGCGAGAAAAGCCGGTCATAAATGACGCAACTGCTGAGGATGCAGTTCAGGCAGGGATTGATAAAGTCGCGACTATTGTTTCTTCAGGGACTGATGCTCCCGGTACGATTCTCAGCACCTGCAGTTTGGAATTCAGAGAGATGCTTGACA
>CBDUZQ010000022.1:0-13909 GCA_965371755.1 uncultured bacterium | reverse complement strand
GCAATCGTCCTGACCGTGACAATGGTGTACGTTATCAAGTATACAAAAGAGGCCAGACACTCAGCAAAAGCGACCAGACGCTTGGCTGAGACCACCGTCGCTGCCCTTCAAGTTGACAAGGACGCCTTCGACTTGCGCCAGCGGCCTGTCGTATCCATCAAGCCCTACATTGACGATAGAGGTCATCCGCCTGACATCTATTTCGTCCCTCTAATCGTGAACCGAAGTTTGGTGCATGCTCTCGTCCGCATCAAAGCTACGGTGGAGATTGATGGCACTCACTTTACGTATCCGAAGGATTCACCGTACGGCGGATCGGAACTTTGGCAATTACAATCTGGCAACGGAATCATCGGCAACATGAAGTTTCACAGCTTCATGAGGAAACTGAAGTTGAGTAATACAGAAGCTCGGCGGAGATCCGCACGGGTCACGTTTGAGACATGGTCCGTGAATTTCCACTCAGATCATGCGGGACTTGATGACGACAACTCTAAGGGACCGGTTGTCCAGTTTTACTGGGACCCATCCAACGGGTGCTGGATCCCTGAGGTGTCCCCTACTCGCCCCTAATGCGTTCTTACGATAATCCCGCCCACAAAAAAAGTGGCGCCCCGCAGAATTGAACTGCGGACACACGGGTTGTCGTGGTGTCAGGCGCCTGACGGCACCTGAATAATTATCTGATGCAGCAATCCAGACAAACGAATTGGTACAGAGCGTCTTCGGCCAGCTCCAGCCAATTGTTACGTGTCATTAAATATTGAAATACCATTCCGCTGTTCTATCTGCATTTAATATCAGTTTTGACTTATTACCGAATAGCACTGTCTGCTGTTCATATTGTTTGTCTGTCAAAGAAAGTTTGATTCTACAAATACCTGCTTCATTTTCTGATTCAGCTCGAAGGATTATTCTTATATCTGGTCCGTTTCCAATTATTAATTCTCCTTTCTGTTCTATCTGATATCCATAATTCTCTAAATGTTCAACTAATCTATTATGATCAAATTCGTTCAGGGCCAGCTCGATTTCAACTATATCCTTGAACAATAGATCACTTCTGTATTCTTTTTGATTATAGTATTTTCGTGTAATTTTCAAAGAATCAGGATTTTTGTCTGGATACTTATATTTCATATATTCATAATCATATTCCATAACCCACGCCCATATGTTCAACATAAACGTATCAGTTGAATCCTCAATAGAGAAGATAAGCGAGTAAAACCAAGGTATTTTACGGTCTTCAATTTGACGATATCGCAATCCTTTATTTACATTTTTTATTCCTAAACTAGCAAGATGATTATAGAGAGAATCGATTCCATTTTCAATTTCAATACCAAATCCTATCCCAGAAAATCCTTTATTCTCAGCCTCTCCTGTAACAAAAAGTTCAATGTTAGTGTTTTCGCCCCATAAATAAGTAACAGTCCAGGATTGATTACTGTCAGTGGTTCCTGTCTTTGTAACACAATTAGCAAAGTTGTCCTTCAAGAAATCAGAATTACAAATGGAAGAATACGTAGTACTATCAAGGGTCAAATAAACATGGTTTAGATATACGAAAGGTTTATGATGACTTGATTCTTCAGTACTTTCGCAGGATAACAAAAACAATGAGAGAACTAAGAAAACGAACCAACATCCTATTTTCTCTTTTCCCATTTTCTTACAGATCAAATCATGACAATGATTCATAAGTTCCTCCTATTACTATTAGAACATAACATGATGTCATATGACACTTGTTCACAAAACAATAACCTACCAGAAAGTCAATGTCAACGGCATCAAGAGCAAATCGCAAACCTTCCCGCGTGTCAGCATCTCCTTCTGATGCATAAGTCTTACGTAATCCCGTTTTCTCGGCGTCTATTTCTAACAGAAGTAGCAATAACAACAGGAAATAAAGGAAGCCACCAGATACCACCCCTGCCGTCTCTTACTGCACGTGGCATGTCTCACGGTCTCGCTAAAACGACCGCGAGTCTATCCGGTGTCTTGACGTTAAGCAGGAGCTGAGGCCCACAAAAAAAGTGGCGCCCCGCAGAATTGAACTGCGGACACACGGATTTTCAGTCCGTTGCTCTACCAACTGAGCTAGGGCGCCAACACAAGAAATCCGCCGCCCACGATGGCGAACGGAAAATGCAATTTATCGCTTTGTCGGACGATGTCAAATGAAATGTTAGCGACCCTTGAACAAATACTGTTTGGTCGCGGGGGCGAACAAGGTCGCGAGCGCCGCCGCCGACAAAACCAGCAGCACGATGTTTTCGTACTGGTTGTATCCGATCGCTGCCAGGATCAATACCACCCCATTGATACCGATCAAACCCCAGTAACCCCAACTTTTCAGTTCCTTGTAGCCGAAGGCCGGGATTAACAACCCCAACCCAATGAGGAGGAAAATCATCGGCTGGGCCAGGTCGTCATAGTTGTGGTCAAGGAAACTCAAGACCACCTTAACGCCGCCGTAGATGATGAAGATAGCGGCAAAGATGAATCCGTACCAGCCGGCCAGTTTGAAAGTGAGTGGCCGGTCATCCTTGGGTTCTGTCTGTCGAATCGACTTAGTGTCGGTCATTTGCTAATCTCTCCCAATAGTCCGGCTCCAATAAAGCCGGCGTCATTACCGAGAGTGGCTTTCACCACCGTCAGGTTTTCTACAGCGGAATCAAAGGCGCGTTTCTTAATTTCTACGGCTACGGCTTCATGAAACCCGCCGCCACCGTCGGCCACGCCACCTCCTATGACTACGGTCTCAGGATTCAGAAGATTCACCACCCCGGCCAGCCCGGTGCCGAGGTAGACGGCTGTTTCATCGAGCGTCTCCCTCGCCACGCTGTCTCCCTTTTTCAGAGCGGCGAACAGCTTCTTGATGGTCATATTCTCGATATTCCCTTTGAGGACAGAATCGAAAATAGGCGATGGGTTCGCTTCAAGCTTTGACCGCGCCCGCTGCAGGATCGCACCCGAGGAACAGTACGCTTCAATACATCCCTGCCGCCCACAGCCGCACGTCGGTCCATCATAACAGATGGATATATGACCCAGTTCGGCGGCTGAGTAGGTGGCGCCCCGCCAAAGCGCGCCGTCCAACACTATGCCGCCCCCGATGCCGGTGCCGACGGTAACACACACCACCGATTTCGACCCGACCGCCGCGCCCAGTCGCGCCTCGGCCAGCGCCACTAAGTTGGCGTCGTTATCGACATAGACCGGCATGTTCAACCGTTCCTTCAGGTGGCGTCCGATCTCCATCCCCTGCCAGCCCGTGATATTGGGACAGGGACCGATGACCACACCGGTGCGAAAATCAACCGCGCCCGGTGTTCCGACACCAAGCCAGTTGATTTGATGGTCTTCCTCAGCCGCATACAGGAGCAGTTGTTCGGCGATATTGGTCACCAGGTGCATCAGCGGCGTCGGTCCGTTTTTCGCCATCGTCGGGCGTTGCCGGCGATAGATAACCTGGCCGTCGGAGTCGACCAGTCCGAACTTTATGTTGGTGCCGCCGATATCGATACCGGCGTAGACAGTTTTCTCAACCGCGACCAAAGGCTGACTCCTTTGCGAATGATCCGAACACACTAACAAAACCGGTCGCATTATAAAGGTGTGTTTGGAGGTTAGTCAAGGCAAAAGCCGGGTATTGTCCCGTCACGGCATTTCGTGCCCGGCGAATCTTCTGAGCGCGGTAGACGAGGACGTCCACCGCGCACGTAACAATTGAGGCCGACGCCGTCAGTCGTCGTCGAAGGCATCCCCACCGCCGCCCACCGCATGTCCCGGCCGGCGCGCCTCTCCCCGCTTGGCTCGGCGTTGCGCCTCCTCTTCGGGCGTCGCCTCTTTCGACATGGTGACCACTCGCTGTGGGAACGGAATCTCGATGCCTTCAAAACGGAAACGGTTAAGGATTCCCTCTCGCAATTCCGAGCCAGTGCGGAACCGTTCCGATGGATCGGCCACCCAGCATCGCAGCGACACGTTGAGTGAACTGTCACCGAATTCAAGAAAATACCAACTGGGCTTCGGGTCGGCGAGCACTATGGAATGTTTGTCGGCCTCGTCAAGCATCACCTCGCGAACCTGATCTATGTCGGAATCGTAGCCGACGCCGACGTCTATCTGCACGCGCAGCCTCGGATGAGGATAGGTGAGGTTGTGAACGGTTGACTTTATCAGTTCGGCGTTGGGGACGATGATCAGAGTGTTGTCGAAAGTCCGAAACTTGGTGGAGCGAATTCCGATCTGATCGACCACGGCCGTCGTGCCGTCGCCATGCCGCACTCGATCTCCCACCCGGAATGGACGGTCGATCATGATCACAAAGCCGCCGATCATGTTGGCAATCGTTTCCTGCGCGGCTAGGGCAATAGCCAGCGACCCGATGCCCAGTACCGCCACCAGACCCATGATGTCGACGCTGAAGTGGTCCAGGATAATCAAGAGCGCCAGTATATAGGCAATAATCCTGATTACGCGATCGGCCAGGGGGACGAACTCATCATCGAGCGTTGTCTCAGTGCGGGAGGCGATGTTTTCCGTGTACCAGGAGAGCAGTGTTGAGATCACGCCGACAATCATGACGGTAACGATGTATACACCGACGACGAACAAAGCGCCATCGATAGTCCGGAACAGTGCCGGTGCGGCGCCTTCGGAGATGTGCTCCAGGTAATTGAACAGAGCTACGGCGCCAATAACCAATACCAGGTAAGGGGCCCTCCGCTTGATCCCGGCCAATAATCTGTCGTCGAGATCCGTTCGCGTACGCCTGGCGATGCGATGGGCAATCAGATTCAGTATTAGTCGCGCCATACTCGCGAACAATATTGTCAAAAGTATGATGCCGACGATCCCGGCCACCATCTGCAGAAGAGGTGGCAGCGGTAGTTTATCCAAAAGTTCATACATCGTTATCACCTAAACTCAAACTGTATTCCAGCCGTTTCAAATCTAGCCCGAACCGCTATGGTATCGGGATACTCAGCCATCGTTTCGGCTAAGGCGTATGGTTCTACGGAACCGTTGCCCTTCTCACCATCACCGTCAGAGTCAACGAAGCCCGATAACAAGTACTTGCCCGCCGGCAGGTCAATCCTGAAGGCGCCGGATGAGGCGGCCATGTCAAAGGTGCGGTGTTCACCGACTTTGCTGAATGACAGCATGACTGAATCGTTTTCCTTACCGGCAATCTCGATCATAGTCTCACCGGAAATCGAGCCCAGCGAGTCGGCATCGATGATTGTGAAAACATGCTGCCGGAGACTGTCACCGACTCGATTACCAGAGAGATCGGCCAGTTCAAACTCTGTTATTTCCAGACGATATCTCGCGCCCGGCTCAAGCGTGTCGGGAGTCAGCAAAAGGCGTAGCGGGTCCCTCCAGGACGGCGTAACCTCAACCGGCGTGTCCGGCTGCAACCACAACAGGAATGTTTCAGGCGTGAACAGTGTGGTATCCAGCGGCTCGGAGAAAGTCAGCTCAATGACAACCTCGTCGGCAAACATCGGAATGTTGTCGGGAAGAAAACGCTCTATCCGAGGCGGATTGTCGTCCTCGTCGTCGGTCACGGTAAGATTAGGGAAGTTGATGGGAGCACGCGCGCCATCATAGGTCAGAGATATAGTGTACTCACCCTCGAGCAGTTGCCCGGGCCAGAAGTTCAACATCGCCTGCGGTTCATCAGCCGACTCCAGCAAAGCCACGGCTGGTTTAACGAGGCTGCTGTCAGCGGAGGTCAGCACACACCGATACGGATGCTCACTCAACTGTTTCAGGTCGATGGTCCTGGACAATCGCAGCCGCAACATACCGTCGGGCATGAGCGCTGCCGAAAGGATTTCCGGAGGTATCGTATCCCGCTCATTCAAAGTCAGCATCAACTGCTCCAGGGGTACGCCTCCCCCGATCAAAATATGGCGGTCCGGTACCGCGAACGGTTCGTGACCCGAATTGAAGCGGCCGTTGTGGTTTTGGTCGTCGTAGGCAATCAGGTCAAACCTTTCATCGGGAAGATAACCGATCGAGAACTCCCCCTCGGCATTCGTTTGCGCGATATAGAGCGCATCGACCGAGTCCAGCGGCGTACCCACCTGCAACTCGGATGGTCGATACAAGGCCACCATCAGATCGCTCTTAGGCTGACCCTTCTTGTCGAAGATCCGACCAGCCGTGCGGCCCTCGGCAATAACCGCGCCGGTAGTGAAAGCGACTGTGAGTGTGCTGTCGAGTTGGTTACCACGCAAATCCTTTATGGCGGTACCGGCTGAGATAATATAGGTCTGGTCGGCGGCAAAGCTGCCCGCGAGGATAACCGTAACTCGGTCACTGCGCCACTTGATTTTCGGTTCGACCGAGGGGCGCGGGGAAATGAAAATCGCCTCTCCCCTGGTCGGTTTGGTGATATGTTCGGAAAAATATAGGGTAACCTCGTTGCCGGGTTCGACATTCACGGCGCCGGAGGCAGGTTCGGAACCGAGCAGGTACGGCCCCGCTGTGTCGGCCTCACCACCGGGCGGCGGCAATTCCTCAGCACAAGCAAGGTACAACAACAGAGATGTTAGTAGACAAACGAAAAACGGTCGACCGGGTGTGTTCACAAGCCGAGCTTCTTCTTGATCGATTCGTCGTCGGGCTTTTGTTCCAGCGCTTTGTGCCACCATTGACGTGCCTGCTCCGTATCACCGAGGGCCTTATACGTATCCCCCAGATGATCGAGAATTACCGGGTCGTTGTCAAGCTCGGCGGCTCGCTGCAAATGCGGCAACGCCTGGTCGAATTCTCCCAAACGGTAGAACACCCAGCCATAACTGTCCAAGAAGGCGGCATTATCCGGTTCCTGGGTGATTGCCTTTTCGATCAAGTCCCTGGCGTAATCCAGCCGGTCACCTCGATCGCACAGCATGTAGCCCAGATAATTCAGAGCCCCGGCATGATCGGGTGATGCGGCCAGCAGTTCCTCAAAAGTTTCTATCGATGATTGAACGTCGCCGCTGGACTCATAGACCGCGCCCAGTGCAAAAAGCAAACGAGTCCGTTCATCGGGATCACGCACCATAGCCAAACCCGAACGGTAGGCTCCCACTTCGTTGTCAGTCTGCTCCAGTTTCCGGTATACAAACCCGAGGTCCAGCCAACCCTGGGCAACGGTGTCGACTACTTGAGTCAGCTTGATGAACTCATCACGTGCGCGAAGGTAGTCCTCCCGGAGGATAGCTATCCGCCCCAGATAAAAGTGATTGGCCGGGTTACGCTCACCCGCGGCTACCTCGCCGGTGAAAATCGAGTCGGCCTGGTCCAGCGAGTCCAGTCCATAGTAGACCAAGGCCAGCCGATGCCGTGCCGCGTGGTCATCCGGCGCCAGGCGGGCCATAGTACGAGCGTACGGCAGAGCCTCGAGCAAAGAGTCACGGTCTATATAGTAGCTGGCCATGTAACGATTGATGACAATATCGTCCGGGGCAACGGCCAGAGCCGCCTTGAGCGTAATCGCCACCGAGTCCGGCTGTTCGGTCATTTGATAAAGTTCGCCCAGACGCACGTAGGCCAAAATGTTACCGGCCCCCGGTTCCAGTTCGATTGACCTGGCCAGGGCTTCCCTGGCCGCATCGATATCCCCCCCCCGAGTGTACAACTTACCAAGCTCGTACTGGAGCGCGAAATCATCCGGTACCAGGCGGGCCATATTGCTGTAGGCCCAGGTCAGGGAATCCAAATCGCCCAGCGTCTGATAGGACGAGGCCAGGTAGCCGTACGCCCTCCGATTCAGCGAATCCAGACCTACCACCTGAAGGTAAGCCGCCCGCGCGGAGTCATTCTCTCCGAGATTTCGATAGGCCGAGGCCAGCATAGTGTACACATCGACATCCCTGGGCTCTATCGGTTCCAGGGCAGCCGGGATATCTTCGTAACGCTTCAGATAGACGAGCATTCGAGCGAATGAATAGCGTATCTCATACGAATCCGGGTGAAACTGTAAGGCACGCTTATAGCCCTCGGCCGCCTCGCGGATATATCCAGACAACTCGAACACAACGCCGTTGGTGTAATAATGAAAAGCCTTGGGGTGTACCCACTCCGGATCGTCCTTGGGACCCAGCGGTCGCGCCGATGCCTCCGCCTGACCCGTACGGATGCTTGTGCCCGGTCGGTCCCTGAGTGCCTTGGAACCACAACCGGCCAGCAAAACCAGCGTCAAGAGGCCCAGCGCCAGGACTATTCTGGTCATCACAGCTTTGGAGTTACGATTATTTATTGCTCACTCCCATCAATATCTTTCATCCCGCAGCTTTTCGCCAACCCGACTACCTGCCGGCGGCCATCACTTATACGACTTCCACCTCGGTCGGTTCTGCGATCAATTCGGCACTAACTTCAAAAACCGTCGCTTACCGACCTTCAGAACCATCTCACGCTCCAACCTGAATTCATAATCAGGGTCGGTAATCCTGGCTCCATCAAGTGTAACAGCGCCCGCGCTTATCAGTTTCCGCGCCTCCCCGTTTGATTTCGAGAGCTTCGCCTTAGCTATAAGATGAACCAGATACACTCGGGTCGGATCAAGTTCCAGGTTCTTCAACTGCTCGATATTGAGTTCAGGGATATCATCGGGTAGCTTTTTCTGTGAGAATATCCGCTCGAACTCCTCACGCGCTGTACGCCCCGAACCCACGGGGTGATACATGTCGACCAGGTGCTCCCCCAGCTCCATCTTCACATCTCGAGGGTTCACATCGGAGTTCTTCAGTTGTTCGGAAACCTGTTTGAGCCTCCGCTCGTCGACATCGGTGGCCAGTTCGTAGTAACTGTAGATTAGCTCATCCGGCACCGACATAACCTTGCCGAAAATCTCACGAGCCAGTTCGTCGACCCCGATATAATTGCCCAAAGATTTCGACATCTTCTTCTCGCCGTCAAGTCCCACCAGAATCGGCATCGTCAGGACCAACTGCGGCCTGACATTATATGCCTCCTGAATAGTCCGGCCGGCCAGCAGGTTGAAAGTCTGTTCGGTAGCGCCGATTTCCACATCGGCCTTGATCGCCACTGAATCATACCCCTGCATCAAGGGGTAAAACAATTCGTGAATCGAAATCGGAGTGCCCCGTTGCAGACGTTTCGTAAAATCATCCCGCTCCAGCATCCGCGCCACCGTGTACTTGGTGGCCAGATGCATGACCTCGACGAACTCCATCTGCTTGAACCACTCGCCATTGAAACGGACTTCTGTTTTGGACTTGTCCAGTATCTTGAAGAACTGTTCCTGATACGTCTCAGCGTTCTTCATGATATCATCATAGGTGAGTTGCGGTCGCGTGGCCGACTGACCGGAGGGATCACCCACCATGGCGGTATAATCACCGACAATCAGAACGATCTTGTGGCCCAGGTCCTGAAACTGCCTGAGTTTGCGGATCCCGACCGTGTGACCCAAATGAATATCCGGCGAGGTCGGATCGAATCCCTGTTTGACCCGAAGCGGCCGGTTCTGCTTGATTGACTCGCCCAGACGCTTCTCGAATTCCCCGACCGGAAGCATCTCAACCGTGCCGCGCGAGATCAACTTCAACTGTTCGTCCAGTTCACGCCTGGTTTCCGGTGATAATTCAGCTTCTTCGGCCAACTGCTACTCCTTCACAACGTTTGACATCCTGTATCGGCATCTGCCTGCCGTTTGTTGATTTTCATTCGGACCGTAGTCGATACCGGCCTCACGATAGTAAAACAGTCGTATAAAATCAACGTGTTATCAAGACTGTGGTTTTTTGGTTGACTTGAAATGATAACGAGCGGAACATAGAGATATGGCAAAAGTCGTAAATCAACGTCGGTTTCAGAGTCATCGCCTGCGCAATTCTATTCTTGTCCTCTTGGTGCTGTGCCTCGTATTCGCGACCATCGTCGGCTATCGCACCTACCGAGTCTATCAGTCCGAACTGCCATCGTTTGAACAGTTGCACAATATCGAGCCCAGCCTCAAGACCAAGATTTACGATCGCAACGGCATCCTTTTGAAGGAGTTCTACACTGAGAACCGCGTCCTCACGCCGCTTGCGGAACTGCCGCCGCACCTGATCGATTTGCTGATGGCCTCAGAGGACCACGAGTTTTACGATCACTGGGGTATCAATGTGCGCCGGGTAGCCACGGTGGCTGCGACCAATTTATTGAAACGCCGGCTTGCGGCGGGCGCTTCAACCATCACACAGCAGTTGGCTCGCATGCTGTTCCTTACGCGCAAGAAAACTTTCGAGCGCAAGATCAAAGAAGCGCTCACGGCTATTAAACTTGAACGCACCTATTCCAAGGAAGAAATCCTGGAGATGTACCTTAACCAGTACTACTTCAGCCGAGGCGCCTATGGTGTGGCCGCCGCCGCCCACCTGTTTTTCTCCAAGGAACCCAGCGAACTCAACTTCAATGATTGCGCCATTCTTATCGGCACCCTCAAGGCGCCCAACATCAACTCGCCGTTCAATAATCCCGACAAGGCGTTGAAGGCGCGCAACCGTGTGCTCTACTCTTATTACTCGTGGGGCAGAATGTCGCGCGATATGTATGATTCCTTGAAAGCCGAACCATTGGAGATAAGCCCGCCCAAGGAGGACATCGGCACCGCACCCTATTTCACCGAGACCGTCAGGCAGCACCTCCGCGACAACTTTGGTGAGGATGTGCTGTACGCCGGCGGACTGAAAGTATTCACATCTCTTGACGCCGGTCTGCAAAAAGCGGCTGAAGCGGCGGTGGCCAATAAGGTCGACTCACTACGGGCTCGGATCGAACGCCGATACAACCTTGACAATCCAACCTACACCATGTTCATGCCATACACGGTTGACGAGAATGGCGATTCCATCCGCGTCTACCGTAAGGTCCAGGGTGCTCTGGTGGCTATCGACAATGCATCCGGCGATGTGATAGCGATGGTGGGAGGACGTGATTTTGAGGAAAGTGAGTGGAACCGCGCCTGGCAGGCCACGCTGCAACCGGGGTCGGCCTTCAAGCCGTTTGTTTACACTGCGTGCATCGACAACGGCTTCAGAACCACTGAGATGATCGATGACAACCCAATCGTTCTGGAAATCCCCGGGACCAAAGAGTGGCGCCCGCACAATTTCGACAACAAGTTCAAGGGGCCAATCACTCTTCGCACCGGGCTACGATTATCGCGCAACCTGGTCGCTATCAAGTTGATTCTGAAGATCCATCCCGAACAGGCGATTTTTTACGCCCGTCGCATGGGCATCACTACCGACCTGGCCCCGGTGCCGTCCCTGGCCATCGGGGTCGGTGAAGTGAAACTGGTGGAGTTAGTCTCGGCTTTCAGCGTCTTCCCCAACCGCGGTATTCATATCCCCCCGCGCCTGGTGCACAAGGTCATCGATCGCTACGGACGGGTGCTCGAGGACAACTCCGCGGTGCAGAAAGAAGAGGTCCTGTCGGCCCAGACGGCTTACATTATGGTCGACCTGATGCGCTCGGTAGTCGATGCCGGCACCGGTCGCCGCGCCCGTTGGATGGGTTTCAATCGTCCGGCCGGCGGCAAGACCGGCACCACCGACAATTTCTGTGATAACTGGTTTGTCGGGTACACGCCGCAGATCACGGCCGGCTGTTGGGTCGGGTTCGACAAGAAGATCTCGCTGGGACGCGGCCAGGATGGCGCTAAGAATGGCGTACCGATCTGGACCGAGTTTATGATAGCGGCGCATGACTCCCTGCCGGTGGAAACATTCGAAGAACCGGACGGCATCGTTCACTATGAAATCTGTCTCGAATCGGGTGACCTGGCCACCGACCGCTGCATCAACGTCCACAACGAAATATTCACCGAAGACAACTACCCCACCAGCGAATGCCGCCTCCACCCCTCGCGTGGCACGGATATCTCACCATCGTCTGACGATGTAATGCCCGAGGATACCTCGACGGAACGCACACATTTCTGAGGGTGTCTAGAACAACGCCGCAACCGTCATATCCGGGTGGTGTCGGGCGACCCCGTCACCTGCCCACACGGTCAAGCCGTGTTCTTCGCCCTGCGGGCGGGTAGATCGTACGCCCTGTTGTGGGGTGGCACCCTCAAACTCGTTTGGGGGTGATTCACCTGGCAACGACGTCTCCGAGCAGCCCACCCTGTTCGATTCCTGTGCAATCGCTCATCCGTTGAACAGCCACCGGAAGCATTTGACCGGTCGCAAACCTGCCGCCATCTTGCTATGATTCGTTATCGCAAGCCTTTATGAGAAAGCAGAATCTTTTGCCTGAAAAGCACCGGGATTGCCTATAGATGTGTATGCAGTCATTTCGATGCAATTGGCGGAAAGGAGCGTTCTCGTTATGATAAAACACTCACTGATCTTGATCGGACCCCTGCTACTGATGCTGGTGACAGGTTGTAGTCATCAGGAGTCTCCCCTGAGTTCGGACGTTGCCGGGCCGGGGCTGGATGGCGACAACAACAACCAAACTCTGTCGTTAGGGGCCGAGGTTTCATCGGCACAACTCAATCTGTTCATTGGATTCGCAAACAATGAGCCGGTGGAGTTGCATCGGATTATCTCGGACTGGGATCCCGCTACCGTCACCTGGACTAGCTTTGTGGGAGCCTTCAGTCCGGATATCGAAAGTTCGTTTATGGCCGATGCCAATGGTCGGCATACGGTGGATGTCACGGCACTAGTCCAAGCCTGGGTAGCAGGAGAGACGGACAATTTCGGCCTTCTTCTGGAACAGTCATCACCCACCTTCTTCCCGCTGATAGTGTCCAGCATGGAAAACGCATCGGTCGCCCCGTTTCTGGAAATCTGTTATGTTACTCCGGATGGCTCTGCCTGCGACACGGTTCCGGCGCGGGCTGATGTGTTTATCGACGAGGCTCGGCCCGACGCCTCAACCGAAGGCAGTGCGACGCTACTGGTTGGGCAGACGATGACTCCGGGAACGAAAAAGCAGGCGCTGATTCGGTTTGAGTTGCCCGACGTTTTGTTCGCAGTAGACCCCTCCACAATCGGAAGTCGTGTATGGGAGGATGTCAATCAGGATGGAATCTACGATCCTGGCGAGCCGGGGCTGCCCGGAGTGACGGTCAACCTGTACGACTGTCAGGAGACCATGTTGGCTGCCACTGTGTCTGATTTGACGGGATCTTATCGGTTTGACAGCCTAAGCAGCGGCAGTTATCTCGTGGAGTTTGTAGCGCCGGAGGGGTATCTGTTCAGCCCGATGGATCAAGAGGTCGGAGATACACTTGATAGTGACGCCGATCCGACGACGGGTCGAACTCATTGCTTCGTAGTCGACGAAGGAGAGGCGGCGCTGAATTGGGATGCCGGACTTTTTCCGGAAGTGATCATCTCCGATTCCGGCTGTACGCGTTCTAAGGGATACTGGAAAAACCACGCCGGCTTCGGACCACAAGACGATAATCTCAGTTCACTTCTTCCCCTCTGGCTGGGCGAGGCTGATGGAGACAGCAGCTTACTGGTCGATACTGACTCGGTCGCCGTGGCTGTCCTGACCATGAAGACCTACGGCACGCCATCGAACGGTATCACCAAACTGTACGCCCAGCTACTCGCGGCCAAGCTGAATATCGCCTCCGGGGCGTTGGCCGATGAAGTTGCTGCGACTATCGAAGAGGCAGATGCGTTCCTGGCTGATCACACCTGGTCCGGTTGGGACCGGACGAATCGACAGGACAACAGCGTAGTGCTGGATTGGAAAGACATACTCGACAGTTACAACAATGGTGAGACTGGTCCCGGCAGTTGTGATTAGCTTATTGCGCAACCTCCTGAAACGGCGGGTCCAAAAGTGGCCCGCCGTTTTTTTTTGAATTTGATTCGCGACTAATTAGTGGTTTTTAGATAGGGAGAGGGGGGTGTGGGGG
>CBDUZQ010000021.1:0-14111 GCA_965371755.1 uncultured bacterium | reverse complement strand
ATGTTCAATGATGGTCCCGCCCCGGTCGAGCCTGACGCCGCCAACGTCGATGGTGTGAACGGGATTGATGTCGGTGATCTGGTGCACCTCGTGGACTACATGTTCAACAACGGTCCCCCACCGGCCTGTCCGTGACGCCTTTCCGTAAGGTACGACTTAGTATCAAACAAAGCGGTTGCCTGCGATCAGCAGGCAGCCGTTATCTGTGGGTGGCTCACTTCATCGTCCGCCCCTTTTCGCCCTAACAAGGGTGACCCCTGTTTCGCACAAATCGGCAATGGCGTCGAGGACAAAACCAAATGACGGGTTCGCAAGAAGATCCCGCCGCAATTTTCCCTTACTACAAACTTGACAACAAGTCTGACATAGGCCGAAATTAGTACAACCAATGATCAGACTTGTATCAGGTAGTGCGTGGTGAACAAGAATCTTGTGATAACAACAGCGTTCGTGATAATCCTGCTGGCGCTGATTATTCTCCTCCACAAGGAAGAGACCTACAATATCCATCTGGAGCAACTCAAGCAGGAATACGCAATAAGGCCGACTCCTTCGGTCGATCATAGCAAACTCGAGGTTCTGGACCATGATTTTGCAACCCCTCAGGATGTGACCCGGACCTGCAACTCCTGCCATACCGAACGCCATAAGGAAATTATGGGATCGTCACACTGGAACTGGGAGCGGACGGGGTATGTCGAGGGCCGCGGGTTGACTTTTATTGGTAAGAAGAACATCATTAACAACTTCTGTATCGGCGCGAGCGCCAACGAACAAGCCTGTGCGAAATGCCATATCGGTTTTGGCATGACCAATGACCGTTTCGACTTCAACAACGCCGTCAATGTCGACTGCATGGTGTGCCATGACAACAGTGATGAGTATCTGAAGGGTTCATCAATGGCCGGATATCCGGCTCGCTCGGTCAGTCTCAAGAACGTCGCCCTGAGCGTGGGCACTCCCAAAAAGAGCAACTGCGGAGCCTGTCACTTCTACAGTGGAGGCGGTAACAACGTCAAGCATGGCGATCTTGAGGAAAGTCTGCTGGCCTGCGATAAGGAAGTTGATGTCCACATGGCTGCCAACGGCATGGACATGTCATGTGTTGCCTGTCACACTGCCGAGAATCATGTCATGAAGGGCCGGCTCTATTCGGTATCCTCGGATAACCAAAACCGGGCGTTTTGCGAAGACTGTCATACCGGCTCACCTCACCTTGATGACCTGCTGAACCGCCACGTGAGAGTCGCCTGCCAGAGTTGCCACATCTCCAACTATGCCAAAGTCAACGCCACCAAGATGGCCTGGAAATGGTCAAAGGCAGGTCAACTTAAGGATGGAAAACCGTATTCGATCGACAACGAGGACGGGGAACATATCTACCTGTCCACCAAGGGTGAGTTTGTGTGGGAGAAGAACGTAGTCCCGGAATATGTCTGGTTCAACGGTACGGCGGATCATTACATACTAGGCGACACGGTGAGTGAATTCCCGGTCGGCATTAACCCGCTTAATGGCTCATACGATGACAAAAGATCTCAGATTGCTCCGGTAAAAGTACACCGCGGCGACCAGATTTATGACAAACAAACCAGGATGCTTGTACAACCGAAACTGTTTGCGCCGCAAAAGGGAGACAGTGCGTTCTGGCAGGATTTCGACTGGAGACTCGCTTCCGAGGCGGGAATGAAACGGGTCGGATTGCCGTTCAGCGGCGATTACGAATTCGTCGAAACGGAAATGTACTGGCCGATCAATCACATGGTCAGCACCAAAGACAAAAGTCTGGACTGTGTCGATTGCCACGTTAGAGAGGGCGGTCGTCTGGCGGCGCTAAACGATTTCTATCTTCCGGGACGCGACCGTAATGCGACAATTGACCTGATCGGCAAGCTGATGCTGTACCTTTCAATTGTGGGTGTGCTGATTCACGCTATTATCAGGATCGTTATCTGGATTCGAAAACGGAAGGCCAGCTCTCACGCCGGGTAGCACAGGAGAATCGAAAATAGCAGTATGAAACGAGTAATGATCTACAAGAGATTCGAACGGTTCTGGCACTGGTGCCAGGCGGCGTTGGTGATATTTCTGGCCACTACCGGTTTCGAGGTCCATGGCTCGTATGAGATTTTCGGATTTGAACAAGCGGTGAGTTTTCATCGCACTACCGCCTACCTGCTGATGGGTTTGATAGCTCTTGCTGTTTTCTGGCATTTCACCACCGACGGCTGGCGGCATTATATCCCGACCACCAGAAACCTCGTGGCTCAGATAAGGTTCTACATGTTCGGGATCTTCAGGGGCGAGGATCATCCGGTGGCAAAAACAGAACTGAGCAAACTGAACCCATTGCAGCGCGTGGTATATTTCGGTTTGAAAATCATAATTGTCCCGATTCTGATCGTTTCCGGACTGCTTTATATGTACTATGGCGCTCTTGCAAACGCAATCCAGTTAGTCCGCACAGCCGACCTTGAGTCGATAGCGCTATGGCATACAGCCGGAGCGTTTCTGATGATCTCTTTCCTTGTAGTGCATGTCTACATGACCACGACAGGCCACACGCCGCTGTCGAATATCAGGGCGATGCTTGACGGGTACGAGGAGACCGAAACGGAACGAACAGCGAAAGATAGCACGGCATGAACCCAAAAGCTCATATGAACCCCTACCTGGCGGGCTTTTTCCTGGGGCTGGTGCTGCTCACCGCGATATTCATCACTGGACGCGGGCTGGGCGCCAGCGGCGCGGTCAAAAGCGTTGTTATTTCGGCGGTTCAATCGGCAGCACCGGAACATTCTGCAAGCACGCAGTTTTACGATGAGTATGACAAAACTCATCCGAACGGTCCGCTGCGCACATGGCTCGTTTTTGAGATCATGGGCGTATTTGTGGGTGCCTTCCTATCCGGCATAATCTCAGGCAGGATGGCATTGAAGCTGGACAAAGGCCCTCGAGTGACAAACGCTGTCCGGATTGTCGCCGCGATTGTCGGCGGAGCGCTCTTTGGATTCGGCTCACAATTGGGACGTGGTTGTACAAGCGGCTCGGCGTTAAGCGGGATGGCGGTCATGTCCCTTGGGGGATTGTTGACCATGGCGGCTATTTTCGGCTCCGCCTATGCCCTCGCTTTTTTTGTAAGAAAACTCTGGTTGAGGTGATTTCAGTATGGGACCGTTAGTACCGGATATTTTCAGCGCCGAGTTCAATCTCGTGATAGCCTTCCTGATTGGAATCGGATTCGGATTCATACTTGAGCAGGCCGGGTTTTCAGCGACAAAAAAACTGGTGGGGCTGTTCTATGGCTACGATTTCACCGTGCTGAAAGTGTTCTTCACTGCCGGTGTTACCGCTATGATAGGAGTTCTGCTCCTGGCGCATCTGGACTTGCTTGATCTTGACGCGATCTATGTTAATCCCACTTTCCTGTGGTCGGCGATTATCGGCGGCTGCATTATGGGGGCCGGGTTCATAATCGGGGGATTCTGTCCCGGGACGAGTATCTGCGCCGCCGCGGTGGGCAAAATCGACGCTATGGTCTTTGTGGTCGGTTCGTTTTTCGGCATTTTCTTTTTTACCGAGGGATACTCTTTGATTGAAGAGATTTACCTGATGGAAAACTGGGGAGCGGTTCGGTTTGACCAGTACCTCGGTATTTCATCTGAGTTGTTCGCGTTTTTGATGACCTCGATCGCTATTGTCGCCTTCTATATGGTCACTCAGATCGAGAACCGTGTAAACGGCATTGCAACCGACTTCTCGCGGAAGTACGTAACACAAAATCTGATAATCGGGGTCATACCGTTTGTAGCAATTGGCGTTCTGACTTTCACTCCGAGCCGTCAGGAGTATATCCATCATCAAATCCGTGAAGCTCGCCAGCAGCAGAAATGCGTATTCAAGGAAATCTCCGCCGACAAACTGGCCTTTGAACTAATCAATAACAACTTCGCGATCAACCTGATTGATGTTCGCGACAAGGCCAGGTATGACGCCTACCATATCCCTCTGGCGATCAATATCCCCGTTGACAGCATGATGAATCGACAGTGGAACGCGTATTTCACCCAGGAACACAATGTCAATATTTTCTATGCCGATAACGACACCACGGCGAAAAAGGCCTGCCTTCTCGCCCGTTTTCTCGGAAAATCGGAGAACTATGTTCTTCATGAATCGACCGAAGAATTCAGGGCCATGTTTTATGGTGTCCCCCATCCGCCTTCGGATGCCCTTAAAGACGAGGTTAATGTCTACAATTTCCGCACCGAGGCCGCGGCGAACCTGATGAATCTTGAAAACGCCCTGAAGAAGTTTACTCTGCCGGTGAAAAAAGAGGTCCGCAAGATCCAGGGCGGATGCAGTTAGTCCCGAGCGGAGTCATGAATTGGGGAATTTGATCCGAGAAGGGGACTCGAACCCTGCGCCAGGTCAAATGACCGGGAGAGACCCGGTCGGACCGTTGTGCCCGACCGGGCTTGACTGCATCAGTAGCTTTCCTCAGTGATCACTGTCTTGCCCTTAAAGACCCGGTAGATGTAGATTGTGTAGAGGATCACGATCGGCATACCGACAAGAGCGATCACCAACATCGTTGTGAGAGTACGGGGGGTTGAACAGGCATTGTAGGCAGTAAGGCTGTATGCTGCATCGATACTCGATGGCGCCAGCGACGGATACATGCTGACAGCGGCAATACCAATAGCGGAGGCGATTGACACCGACGAGGACAGAAAGGCCCGGAAATAGTTCTGCGCCTTCAGGGCCACCGGCATGTAAGCCGCTGATGCCAACAACGCCAACAGGAAGACCCAGAACAGATGCTTGGAAAGAATGCCCGCCATCAGATGCGGAGCCTCAAACATCGTGTACATGGTTGCCAGAAGATAGATGACTACGAAAGCTACCCAGGCCCCGGAGGCCCACCGAGTCATGCGATCCCGAAGTTCACCATCGGTCTTCAGGGTCATGTACAGCGCTCCATGCATCACAAACATCACGAGGCTCAGCACTCCTATCAGGATTGAGTACGGATTCAACAATCCGAGAAACGAGCCGGCATATAAACCATTGGCATCGATTGGAACGCCTCTCAGAATATTGCCGACGGCCACTCCAAAGAGTACAGTCGGGAGCAGGCTGCCCAAACCAAAGGACCAGTCCCACAGACGTTGCCAACCATGTGATTCGATTTTGCCTCGGAATTCGAGCGAAACAGCACGGAAGATCAGTGCGGCCAGAACCAACATCATGGCTATGTAGAAGCCGCTGAAGATTGTCGCGTAAACAGGTGGAAAGGCGGCAAACAGAGCAGCCCCGGCCGTCACCAGCCAGACTTCGTTGCCGTCCCATACCGGTCCCACCGCGTTCATGTTGATGCGACGTTCAGTGTTGTCACGGGCGAACAAATGCAGCACCCCCACACCGAGGTCAAAGCCATCAAGAATGGCGTAGCCGGTGATAAGGACCGCAAACAAGGCAAACCAGGTGGTATTCAGATCAATCATGCTGACACCTCCGAAGTTGCTTCAGGTTCGGGACCATGCTTAACCTCGCGGACGAAAAGAAACACATACAGCGCTCCGAGAAGAAGGTAGATCAGGCCGAACAGGATAATGGAAAACAGTATTTCACCCGCCGTGACCGTTATCGAGGCAGCGTCGGCCGTCTTCATGATTCGATACACCACCCACGGCTGGCGACCGACCTCGGCGGATATCCAGCCGAGTTCACAGGCCACGATCGGAAGTGGGATCGAAAACACCAGCAGTTTGAGGTACAACCTTTGGTCCCAGAGTTTCTTCCGGTAGAGAAGGAAAAGGCCGAGCAACATGACACCGATGAAGTAACTGCCAAGCCCTACCATACTGTGAAAGGAGATAAAAGTGATGATGAACGGCGGAACCTCGTCGGAAGGAAAATCATTGAGACCTTTAACATAAGCGTCTGTGTCACCGTGGGCGAGCCAACTCAGAATGCCGGGAACTTCGATCTTTGCGCTCAACTCCGGTGGATTTTCGGACGGTATCCCGAACAGCACCATGGGAGCGTTTGTCTGGCCCTCAATCAGCCCCTCGAATGACGCCATTTTCTCCGGCTGGGTCTGTGCCACCTGAACGGCATGCTCATGCCCAAAGGGAAAAAGCTCCAACAGGGATACCACCAATCCGAATATCAGCGATAACTTGAGGGCTTTGCGGGCGACAAGATTCTCCCGGTTTTTCAGCAGCAGGTAAGCAGCTACACCGGCCATGGCGAAGGCTCCGGTTATCAGGGCGGCATCGACCGTGTGAAAGAAGCGAATCATGGTTGACGGATTAAACACCGCATCGTAGAAACTAAGAAGCTCCGCACGACCATTCTGAATAATGTAGCCGGCGGGAGTCTGTTGCCAGGAATTGGCCACCAGAATCCAGAAAGCTGAGATCGTGGAGCCAACCGCCACCATGAAGATCGAGAACCAGTGTACGCCCTTCGATACGCGATTTCTCCCGAACAGATACAGACCCAGGAAAGCGGACTCCAGGAAGAATGCGAAAATACCTTCCGCCGCCAGGGGCGCACCGAAAATATCACCGACGAACTTCGAGTATTCCGCCCAATTGGTGCCGAACTGGAATTCCATCACAATGCCGGTCGCCACACCAACAACGAAAGTGAGGGCAAGCAGCTTTCCGAAGAACTTGCCCATTCGCACATAGGTGTCATCACCTCGTCTCCAGCCCAACCCTTCGACAATGACCAGTAACCAGGCCAGACCGATCGACAAGGGCGGGAAAATGAAGTGAAACCCTATTGTCAGTGCGAATTGCAACCGAGCCAAAAGCACAGGATCAAGGTCCATAATGCCTCCTATGTAAATCAATGTACTCCATATTGCTTACACATTAACCTTTCATCACGTCTGATGTCCCTCGCATTCACCCGAGCGCTACGTCCAGTTACTAATACCTTCACGCTGCTTAGCAGAGGCTCTATCTCCCCAACACAAAAGCGGAGAGGCAGGGATTCGACGACTGGCATTCCTGCTAAGTTCGTGATATGCTTCATATTACGCCCAATTCACTACTATTACATACGTTAAGTTGCATCAAGTTAGTTCAAGTTATGTCAAGTTACATCAAGTTAGGTGAAGTCCGCTGTTAGAAAATCGTTAGAAAATTGCGCCTCCGTTTTGCTGCAATTGAGGGAGAATCGGTGAGAATCTGGTCGGGTTGGCATCAGTTACTGGACGTGGATGAGATCGCTTTTTGCGAGCGATCTATGTTCAACAGAGTGGTAAAGGGAAGCGATCACTTCAACAAAACCATCTTCCTCGTCTCCACGAAATCATCTGCCGTGATCTGATAGAGATAAGTGCCGCTGGAGACGACATGGCCGTGATTGTCCGTACCGTTCCATTCAACCGAGTGACTACCGGCTGGCTGCAAACCGGAAAGTAAGGTGGTCACCGTCCGGCCAAGGATGTTGAAGATGGTTACCTCGACATGTGAACGTGTGGGAAGGTCGTAGCTGATGACAGTGCCCGTGTTGAAGGGATTTGGGTAGTTCTGGTGGAGAGCGACACCATGAGGCAAAGTCGAACTGTCTTCATCGTTTAGGCCGGTCGGGCTGCTGGTGAAAGCATACATTGTACCGCTCGCGGCCACAAACAGGTGATCATCCTCAATCGCCAGATTACCACAGACGTACCATTGGCCATACGCCCAGACCTCTTCGAGCGTGTGGGCATCCAGTGCATAGAGCTTGTACAGGGTGCTGAGAAATATAAAGCCGTTTGCGATGACCGGCGGTCTCTCACTGTTATAGTGGAATATCTCCGGCGCCTTGTACGCATCCAACGAATCACCGGTCAGACCGTCGAACACCTTGAGCACCCTGTTATGTAAGGCGTAGAGTCTGCCGTCATAGAGGGCCGGTGTTGCTCTCTTGGTCCCCCAGTCACCACGCTTCTCCCATAACTTCTCATTCGTTTCGAGGTCGTATGCAAACAGCGACCTATCACTAGTCAAGTAGATAATATTCCGTGTCGTGTCCACTACTGGGGAGTTTCCGACATCCCAGGATTCGACTGGTTCTTTCAGGGAACTCGAATCGGTCTCGGGAGTACAGGTGAATTCTATGGCGCCAGTGTTTAAGTCGCAGATATAGTAGTGCTCATCTACAAAGGCGTACACTTTGTCCATATACATGGCGGGAGTATACTCGAAAACCTGCCTTAGCCGGTTCTTCCACTGAAACTCTCCGGTGTAGGCATCGAAACAGTACATACCACCATAAGTATTGCCGCAACTGACAACTTTACCGTTGTAAACCGTCGGTGCCAGAGCGTCGTTGCCCTGCGTGCGGTAACCCGACACCCAGATGGGATGACCGGAATCCGGTGTGATGGCGGCCACAAAACTCTGGAAACCTCTGTCCACCTGGAGGTACAACATGCCGTAGGCGTAGCTCGTTTGCATCACGCAAATGGGCCATTTACCGAAAGCCTGGTGCCAAAGCACGCGACCGTCATCCACACTCAGGCACCAGAGTTGCGCATCTTCGTCGGCTATTCCGATTCGGTCAGTAGTAGTGACATAAACTCGCCCGCCGACAACTGTCGGTTGAGCCAGAGCGGTCTCACAGAGCTCTCGTGACCACGCCAATTCAAGGGGAGGCGTGATTTGAGCGGTCGGATTAACACCAATGTGCTGAGCATTCCCCTGGTACTGAGGCCAATCGGATTGTGGCACTACCGGCAGAGCGAATAGCACCATTATTCCCCAGAACAAGGCCAACCTTCCTCCCATCCGGGCTGCATGCTTCAAACTCAGCGACATAACACCCATACACCTTCAATAAAGTAGCTACTAATTCAATATAACACATCGTGAGCATTCGTCAACATCGAAAAGGCCGGGCGGCCAACCCCCCTGTCCGCGTTGGGTACAACTAGTAGCGCAGAAGCGAATCCACTGGCGGGTTTGTCAAATCCACAAGGATAGTGTCCAGTGGAAACCAACGTGGCCCATGGCGAAAAAGGACGATTACTTTCAATGAACTCTCACCGTCGAAGGCAATCGTTGCCGAGTCGGCTCTCTCGCACCTTAATATCGTGCTCTCGGTCCTCCCTGATGCAGACAGGTCATAGTATGCAACCTCTATATCATTGGCGCACGTGGCGCCGAACATGTTTTCGTAGAGGCAAACGACATACTTCTCATTCAAGATTGACGCCATAGGCCTCCGTATCCTATCACATGAAACTAACTGTAGTGATGTGAGTATGATAAGGGCATAGACCAGAACCTTCATACGATCCGTCGAATTCGACTTCATAATCACCTGTCCTCGCTAACTCTTTGCATAATCTTACCACGAAATACCGGCCGGGTGGCCCAGGGCTTGCCCTGGGTTTCCAGAGTGCATCTCAAGCCCGCTGCAGCTGTCTGCCGACTTCTGTCCGTCAAAAAGCGGAGAGGCAGGGATTCGAACCCTGGATAGGGGTTACCTATACACACTTTCCAGGCGTGCGCCTTCGACCACTCGGCCACCTCTCCGATCTCAAAAAACGACGTCGCCGAATGACTCGGCGAAATCAGCCGCTAATCTACACCATATCACCGGAAAGACAAGCCTAATTTCGACTGGTCGCACGAACCATAGGAGTCCGTTGTTGCACGAACGCGCGGATAACCGACAGATATCCTCCACCGCAATGGACAAGAACCGCCGGCCCATCAACCCATTAGATGACGAGTGCGAAGGTTCAACGGCCGATTCGCAATTGGTGATGTTTTGTGAAAAAACGACGGATAGTGAGTTCGACGGCGACCACCGATGTGATCGTCGTGGCGGACAGAAGCATGTAAACCACGATCACTTGCAGCAGGACCGCCTCGACCGGGTCGGCGCCGGCCAGGATCATGCCGGTCATGGCTCCCGGCAGAGCTACGATACCGACGGTCTTGAGGAAATTCAGCATCGCCACCATCCCGGTGCGGGCAGCATCCTTGTGAAACTCTTGCGAGGCCTCTCGCCAACTCTTCCCCAGCGCCAACGCTGTCTCAATAGCAAGACGGTTCCCGCGAAGGTCCGAGGCGAGGCGGTCGATAACCAGTGCTGAGGCGTTCATGGAGTTGCCGATGATCATCCCGGCCAGCGGAATAATGTAGCGGGCGTCAAAGCTGATGATCCTGAAGACCAACATAGTGGCAAGAGTAACCAGAGAACCGGTCAGTATCGCGGCAAGGCATGTGCCGAATGAGCCCTTCACGCTTTTGACCCGACCGGCCGCCGCATGGGCGCCTACCGTCATCATGATTCCCAGCGCAAGCATGATCAACCAGGGAGACTCGATGTCGAATATGAAGCGCACCGCGTATCCCACCGCCACCAATTGCACAAAGCCACGTACCGAACCGAAGGCCATGTCTTTTATGACCGGCAGTCGCCAATACCGCGCCACGGCTATGGCAATGACTACCATTATGCCGGCGAGCAGAACCTGGGTGAGACCGGGCGTCGTCATTGCGGTTCCCCATTCATATATCGTCGCCCCTGCGGGGTGCCCGGATTCTTCACCAGTTGGACGGCGTCACCATGCTCAATCAATTTCCCGTCCACCATCAGGATGGCCTCCCCCCCCAAGCGTACCACCTGTTGCCGACTGTGACTAACCATGACTACGGTCACACCATGATCCGTTACCACACTGCTGATAAGCCGTTCAATCGCCTCCGTGTTGGCCGGGTCCAGCGCCGCGGTTGGTTCATCGAGAAGGGCAACCTCCGGCTGGGTAGCCAACAAACGGGCCAACGCCACTCGCTGTCGTTCCCCGACCGACAGGTTGTCCACTGGTGCATCAACAATCCCGGATGGTAGTTGCACTTGTTGAATAAGGTGACTGATTTTCGATTCCGACAAATGCGGTTGGGCGTATACTATGTTGTCGCGCACGGTTCGATCAAACAGGTGCGGGGTCTGAAACAGGTATCCTACCTTCTGTCTCAATTCACACGGTGCGAATTCGCGCGTATCGCTGCCCTTGAACTTCACGCTGCCATCAGTGCACTCATCCAAGCGATTGAGCAAGCGCAACAACGAACTCTTCCCCGCCCCCGAGGGTCCTATAATCGAGTAGAGTCTGGCGGAACCGAATGTATAAGAGAAGTTATCGATGATGGCCCGCGCCGAGGTCCCCTCGCCCACTCTCCGCGTGAGGTTGCATAGCTCGAGAATAGAGCCGGACACGCCCACTTGACTATTCCTCGGATTTCTCGTCGAAATAAAGGTAGCGATTCAGCATCTTGACCCACTCCGACCAACCGGCGCCACCCTGCCTGGTCCGGATGCGGTCTATCGCACCCATCTTGCTGTCGATCTCATCGCAGTAGTAAACCACGAATGCTTCCGGTATCTGCGGCACGACCGGCGTGGCGTACTCAAGTTCTCCCTGGTGCGAGAGGATCAAGTGACGCAGCTTGATCAGCAACATCTCCGGGAAACTGTCAATGTGGGCGGCCCGTTCGCAGATCCAGTGGTCGGCCAAACAAATGTGCCCCACCAGACGACCCGCGTCGGTAAAATCGATCATCGTTCCCGCGGAGTACGATGTCATCTTGCCGACATCGTGAAACAGTCCGCCGAAGATGAGGTAGTCCTTGTTAAGAAAGTCATAGTGCGACGACATATCGAGGGCTAACTCAGCGACATTGGCTGAGTGTTCCGATAAGCCACCCACATAGGCATGATGCCACAGTTTGCCGGCTGGAGCGATGAGGAACTCAGCGATAAAGGACTCGTCGCCCAGAAAAGCGTCGGCGAGAGATTTGATGTAGCTGTTCTCGATCCGCTCGGCCAGCGCCAGCACGCGACTTCGCCGCTGTTCCACCGGCTGCGAGGAGTGTGGCAGAATATCTTCGAGGGCATACTCATCGTCTTTGGCCAGGCGGATTTGCGAGATCGTCAACTGGGCTCTGTCATGGTACTCACCCACCCCGCCGCGTACTTTGACTACCATGCCCGCTTCAAGTTCGTCCATACAGAACTGATCCGGCTCCCAGCAGACCGCACCGATGCGTCCCGAGCAGTCGCCTAACTCCAGCGACACGAAGCGGCCACGGGCAAACTCTCGGATCACTTTCTTGCGCACCGAGAAGAACCCGGTGATCCGGTCGTTGATAACGAAATCGACTATTGTCTTGCTGTCCATAGTCCCAATTAACATCATTGGTCGCTTCAGATCAAACGATTCTTGGATCGGACCGTCGGCGCGTTTGCTGTCCAGGTCGGATTGCGATTAACCAAAGAAGCGTAGAACCATCATGTGTCTTTAATTCAAACTTTCTTTCCGATAGTATAAGAGATATATTGGTTGGTTTATGAAAATACTGACACGTTACATACTGAGAGAGCATATAGGACCGTTTTTCCTTGCCTTTCTCACTATCACCTTCCTCCTGATCATCGATCTGGTTCCGAAGATCATTGATCATATTATTGATAAAGACCTTGAGGTCGCGGTTGTTTTTGAAATCATCGGACTGAACCTGGCCTGGATGCTTGCCCTGTCGATACCGATGTCGGTGCTGGTGGCCACCCTGATGGCGTTCGGGCGACTGACATCGGACTTTGAGATTACAGCTATCAAAGCTTCGGGCGTCAATTTGCTTCGAGTGTTGGTACCACTGTTGATAGCTGGTGCGCTTCTGATGGTTGGCATGATTGAGTTCAATGATCGTGTCCTGCCGGATTTGAACAAACGATCACGGCTTCTTTGGGCGGACATCTCAGCCATGCGTCCCACCCTGGTTTTCCGTTCGGGTATTTTCATTACCGACATTCCAGGATACCTGGTGCTTCTGGATAAGATCGATCATTCTACTTCACGGGTCGAGTCGGTCAACATCACCGACACCCGCGACCCGACGAAACCACAGATCATAGTCGCGGAATACGGCTACCTGGAGATGACCGACGGGGGGCGGAACATGCGATTCACACTCTACAACGGCGAGGTGCACTCCCTGGACACCAGGGATCCGAACAACTACCGCCGAGTGAGCTTCGAGGAATACATTAAGAATGTCTCCGACGTGAAATCGGAACTGGTCAGAACTGATACTGATTTTCGCAATGACCGCGAGATGTCTATTTCCGATATGCAAGACCGGGTTGACAAAGCGCGTATGACTGTTGAGCCGTTTCGCCAGCGGATTGGCGCCGCCCTTGAGGTCCGGGCCTCCCAACTGTTTTCCGACGGCTTTGTAGTCGAACAGACCGATTCAATCACGGACTCGGCGGCTTTCAGTCAAATCCGACAAGATGCCGCCACCCTGCTGCGGCAGGTCGAACGGGGATACCAACAACTGGAAAGCCAGCAGAAAGTCGTCAACAAGTACAGTATTGAAATTCACAAGAAATACTCAATACCGGCCGCATCCCTGGCTTTCGTACTGCTCGGGGCACCCCTCGGCATTCTGACCAGACGCGGCGGTATGGGTGTCGCCATCGCCATCTCCATCGTGCTCTTCACGATCTACTGGGCCTTCCTGATCGGCGGTGAGGACCTGGCCGACCGTGGTCTGATGTCGCCGTTCTGGGCCATGTGGATTGCCAACATTCTCCTGGGCGCACTTGGCCTCTACCTGCTTTACATCGTTGCATCGGAAAAGCCGATCTTCTCGTTCTTCCGGAGAAAACGGTAATGAAACCATGATCAAGAGAATCGATAGATACCTCCTGACGCATTTTTTCGCATCCCTGATTGTGGTAATAGCGGCGATCGGTCTGACCATCATATCGATCAACGCCGTAGAGGAACTACGCGACTTCGTGGATCATAAGGTACCGATACTCAAGATACTCGAGTACTACGCCTATTTCGGCGGGTGGGTCGTCAAGTCGTTCTTCCCCATGTTTGTGCTGCTTGCAGTCTTGTTCTCCGTCTCGATCCTGGCCCGTCGTAATGAGATTCTCGCCATGAAAGCGACCGGGCTCTCGCTGTATCGCATCAGCGCCCCTATCCTGGTGACCGCACTGTTACTTTCCGGGGGGCACTTTTACTACAATGAGTATATCTATCCGCCGGCCAACAAGAAGCGACTTGAGATCAAGGAATTCACGAT
>CBDUZQ010000020.1:0-14253 GCA_965371755.1 uncultured bacterium | reverse complement strand
GCATCAGGTACCAGCGAAGGATCTGCTCGAGCAGCTCATGATGCCTGATTCGATCATTCATAAATGATGTACCGATCACTTCATTAATGTGCAAACAGAATGGTTTTTGAGAACTCAAGAATTCTCCAATTGTGATTGCCGAGTGTTCGACTTCCAGATTGAACATCACATCGTATGCGATGCTCCAATAGAGGAGCCTTCGAACTGGTCGTTGAACGAATGTTGTGGTGTTCAGAAAGGTCCGTTCTTCTACTTGTTCCCAAGCCAAGTTGTTATCGTCATACAAATCGGTGAAAATGGACTGAGCATCTGAAAGAACTTGGACCATTATGTCAAGAAATGTCTGCTCGATATTCATCCCGAACCTCTCAGATCTGTAATTGCGTCCCCAACGTCGTCATCCATAGCTTAAACAAAGTTGGCACTTCCGGCCAGTACTATTATGCTGTTGATGACCAGCCAGACATTGTCTCGGGATGCCCTCGCTTCCCCTCTTGAGAGGGGTGGACCCGCCGAAGGCGGGGACGGGGTGTGTTCCGACACCGCCGGGTGCCCCGAGCCATACCCAGGGATGTCCACCGCAAGCGGCAGGGCACCCGGACCTAACGCCGTTAAACTTGACAACGCGGAATACCGGGGTTATTCTATTGCCACGAAGTGAGTTGCTGTCCTCGGCGGTTGTATGTCATGACACTGGAGAAGGAGTAGTTAAGATGAAGCGCGTATTTGTTGTCGGGTTGTGCGCCCTGGTGCTGGTCAGTTCGATGGGGTGCGGATGGTCCCGCACAGAGAAAGGCGCTGCTATCGGCGCCGGGGCCGGTGCGGTGATCGGCGGTGCTATCGGGCACGAGGCAGGTAACACGGCGGTGGGGGCGATACTGGGAGCGGTGATCGGCGGGGCGGCCGGGGCCTATATCGGTAATTACATGGATAAGCAGGCGGCGGAGATCGAGCGCGATTTAGAAGGCGCCAAAGTCGAGCGGGTCGGCGAGGGGATCAAGATAACTTTCGATTCCGGGATACTGTTCGATGTGAACTCGTCCATCTTGCAGCCAGCCGCCAAATCCAATCTCACCAAGCTGGCTGAGGTGCTGAACAAGTACCCGGACACCGATGTTCTGGTGGAAGGGCACACCGACATCACCGGTCCGCGCGATCACAACTTGGATTTGTCCTTGCGGCGGTCGCAGTCGGTGGCCAACCACATGACCGGTCTGAATGTCTTGGCTTCACGTTTTCGCATGATGGGGTACGGTCCCGACCAGCCGGCGGCCACCAACGACACCGAAGCCGGACGTCAGGCCAACCGACGGGTCGACATAGCGATTTTCGCCAACGACAAACTGAAGGGCGCCGCCCGCAAACAAGCGGAGGGTTGAGCGGGGGCCGGGAGTATCCGTTCAGAGTGAAAGTCGGTAGCGTATGCAGAAGAGTCAGTCACGAATGAAAAACGGAAGAGCCATCAGAACAGCGCCGATGACGATGACCAGAATGACGCTGTCGAAAAAGTAGGGAAAAGCACACAGGGCAACGCCGCACGCCAAGGCCACACCTCGACGTTGTTTCCTGCCGTACACAATATACCCCACTCCGATGGCGCCAAACAAAAAGCCGAAGATAAGTGTCACTGGGCTATCCCTACCGTTTTCCTGGTCGCGTTTTTCATGCTGTCACAACTCGCAAGGTAAGACTAATGACTTGGTGTAGGGAACCTAAAAGTCCAGCCACCCGCCAAGAAAGGACAGGCTCGCCTGCTTGACCGTGCGCCCTTCGACTCCGCTCAGGGTGACGGGGATATCCGCTCAGGGTGACGGGAGTCTCCGCTCAGGGTGACGAGGGTATCCGCTCAAGAGGACAGGAATATTGTATGTCTGCTGTGGAGTGAGTTGAGTAGAAACGCCGCTGGAATGCGCCCTGCTGCGCGTTTACCAACCGCTCGGTTTGTTGGCGGGTCCGATGTTGAAGCCTTGCTGTTTCAAGAACGTCTCGGCCTCAAGGCGCGTCCGAAAAGTCTTGGAAATGTCTTTGGTGCCTCCCTTGGCCCACATTTTTTGAAGCGTCTTATAAGTAGCAGGGTTGTCGATAATGTTGACCGACCATACCATGTTGTGCTCAGCGGCCCATCTTAGATGATCGGCGATGATATTGATGACTTCGGGATAGGCGATTTTCCAGTTGCTCAGGTCGGTAAGTTTGGCCCACGGCCGCTTGATAAGTTCAACCGTTTCCTCCTCGAAATCCTGCGTGTAGCTCTTAGCCGTCTCGATTTTCCAGACGCCGAAAATCTTCACATGAGCCAGACGATCGTTAACGTCCACGTCTATATTATATTCAAAACTCCAACCGCTCATTTTTATCGTATCCTTCAAGCTCCCCTGGTTTGGACCGACGTTTTAGTCGTCTTAGCTGGTCGAACAGCTGTCAATATAGTGAAGAGGAATGTCTTCGTCAACGCCTTTAACATCTCCAGGAGCTTTTTCTGTGCTCCGGTGCTATTATCCCGTGAGGATCAGAGTTCTTCGTGCGTTGGGTCATTTCTCAGAACCTTTGCCCCCTCAAACAAGGGCCGGCTGAGAGCCGGCCCTTAGCATAGTATATGAAAGGTATCCGATACCAGTTATGCGTCGCGATCGTTATCGCCAGAGTCGGACAGGTCGGTGTCGCTGGTGTCCTCGTTGTCAGAGATGTCCGACTCGTCATCTTTGTCGCCATCCGATTTGAACTTGTCCTTCAACTTGCCAAGCTTCTTGGCGATTCCGGGGATAGCATCGATAATAGTGTCCCATTTACCCTTGCCGACCGGTAACAACTTGACATCATCTTTGTCCATGATGATAAAAGCGGCCGGCTCAATCCTGGCCCCACCACCACCGCCGCCGCCGAAGCCGGAGCGCTTTTGATCGTCTCCCTGACCGCCGCCGGCGCCGAAACCGAATGATATCTTCACAATCGGTATGACGGTCTTTTCGCCGACGGTGACCGGATCGCCGATGATCGTCTCGGAGCGCGCCACTTCTTTGAGTTCGCCGACAACACCTTTGAGAATGTCGACTACATTGTTGTTAGCCATCCTGGCCTCCTCTCTTTCTTCCTATCGCCAGTTTAATCAATCGTCTTAACGGTAACTGACCAATCAGTATAAGCGTGCGAAAAAGCAGCCGGTGCAGCGGCAGGGCCACCACTACTCGCGCCTGACCGGCAAACGATGCGCCGGTCCAGTCGGGTATAAAGCGGACCCGCCCTACGACCGACGGCACTGCCGCCAGGGCCGCCTGATAGTAGCCGAAAAGCTGTCCGGTCAGATCGGGTTGCTCAAACCCGGCTTCGACTTCGGCCTCAAGCTCTTCGACAGCAATCGACTTCAGCAGGCCGATGCTGTAACGCCACAGAGCGCAACTAACGTCCGGTACGGCCTTGAGGATGTCACCAAACGGTCGCACGCGCCTGGCTTTTTTCCTGGGCTGCGCTTCCGGTTTCGGTTCAGCTGCCTTGTCGGCTTTTTTCATCGGTGTTGATTTGATACACCGACCGAACAGCTTGAACGATTGGACACGGCGTACGAAATCGTACTCCGGCCCGCTTCGTCCGAGACCCACGAACAACAACCGCCAATCACTGCCCAACTCAAAGCGTAGCCGGAGGCGGAGCAGACAGATGGCTGCCAGCAGCAACGCGAGTATGATAATTGTGCCAGTCACATACATAGTATCGGCTCAGTTGATGGGACATAACAGTGCGCACTCTCTGTTTCAATATACGTCCGATAGCGTCCAAGTGATACGAGTTTCTTTTAGGGTTCGGCATCCATGCGCGGTGGGGCTGTCACTTAGAGATTGCCACGGCCTGCAAGACGCGATCTCGCAACGACGTTCATTCTTGTGCCCGGCGGGTCTTCAGACCCGGCGGGAAATCGCTGCCGTGCGGGGCGATCTGAAGATCACCCCGCCACAAAGGGGCACGTTATTTCGTAGGCTCCTTAGGTGACAGGATACCAGAAGAACCTAAAGCGGCCTTGGACTACCAGGGCTACTCACCCAAACCTCACAACCCCAGCACGCGCCACATCAGGGTGGGGGGGATGGAGCCTTCGGCCAAGAGTACGTCGTGGAAGGCTTTGAGGTTGAAGTCGGCACCGTCTCTGGTCATAGCGGCGTCGCGCAGGCGCATGATCTCCCGCTTACCCATCAGGTAGGACATCTGATAAGTGGGCTGGAAAGTGTAGCGACGGATCTCTCGACGGATGTAATCCTTGCTTGATTCGCTGGTGATATGGAGCGCGTCGATGGCCCAGTCGACACATTCGTCATAGGTAAACTGCCCCGTGTGCAGCATGATATCGGCGACAATCCGCATGGCGCGAAAACGAATCCCGCCAAGTACACCCAGCCACCTGACCGCGTCTTCCTCGCCATAGAGACCATGATGGTAGACCGCTTCCTCGCAGTACAGCGCCCAACCTTCAATCATCATGAAGTTGTAGGCCCAGCGTCGCACCGGATCGGGGTGCCGTCCGGCCAGTTGCATCTGCAAGTGGTGTCCCGGGTAGGCCTCGTGCACAACCGAGCCCCGAAAACCGCGCCGATGAATGTACCTGAACCGCGCCTCGAGCTGATGTCGGTCAAGATCCTCCGGCACCGGCCGGACATAGAAGTAGCCGTGCTGAATGCTGTCGAAGGGACCGGCCGGTTGGTAAGCAATACCGGTGATCATGGTGCGCAGGAACGCCGGCGTTTCGACCACACTCATCGGTGCGATATCGTCGGGCACCGTGATGTAGTCGCTTTCCTCAAGGAAGATGCGCACCTGCTCCGCTTCCCAGTTGTAGTAGTTCAGAATATCCTCACGCGAGAAACCGGCCGGGACGAAGACGGAGTCACTGCCGTTCTGGTGGTGATCCTCGATATATGCCTCGTGAGCCTGGTATGCACTGTCGGCCTCAGCCAGCAGACGGCTGCCTATGGCCAGGAGTGAGTCGCTGTCATATTCGAGGAAGTATTCGTTGCTCAGCTTGTAGTCAAAATTCTTCTTGCTGATAGCAAACGAGGTCGGCTCACCGGGCGTGATTTTCGAAAGAAAGGTGGAGAATTCGGTCATCGCTTCGCGGGCGGCGGTCGAAATTTTCAGAATCTTGTCGGCCTGATCCGGAAACTGGTTCATCAGTTCGGCGGCCATCGCGCGATAAAAGGTCTGCCCCGATTCGAGGGTTTCCAGGGCCGCTTCAATATAAATCGGCGGCGGGTTCTTCAGGTTCTTTTTCGCTGTGGCAAAAAGCCCCGGAACCGCTTTCATTCTGGCGAGCATGGCGACACGCTTCTCATGAAGCGGCGCATGGTGAGAAAGGGAGAGGAAGTACAGGCCGTTGACGGCCTCATCGACATACAGTTGAGGCGACTTCTTGTGCCACCGGATTCTTTCCAGGTCCAACAGAGCGATATCGACATACGACTTGACCAACCGGTAGTTGATCCGTTGGTAATCTTCGAGATTGGCTTTCTTGTATTTGTAAAGACTCTTCTCGAAGCCCTTAAGTTTCCTGATCATGCTCTTCACCGACTTGGATGAGTAGTCGGCCAAGTGGAAATCGTAGGCATGGACACCCATCTCGGTGGCGCGAACAGGATAAAACGACTGAAGAGCCTCCAGGATTTCCAGACAAACGTCCTGAAAAGTCCGACTCTTCTTGGCAACCGTCGGATGAAGTGGAAAACCAATTAGGATAGAGCTGAGAACGAATACGATTATAATCCTGCGAAGCATTTTGCCTCCTTCAAATAGTGATCGGCACGAGCGGTCCAAAACCGAAGTATAATCCATAATCTAATTACGATAGAATCGCCCCACTAGTTCGATGTGCATGGTGTGTGGAAACATGTCAACCGGCTGAACCACCGGCAAGTCATAACCTGCCTGCGCGAATGATTTGGCGTCGCGGGCGAAAGTCGACGGGTTGCATGAGATATAGAGAAGCTTCTCCGGCTGCATTGCGATGATTCGTTTGACCGCTTTGGGATGCAGTCCGGCCCGCGGTGGGTCGATGATCAGCGTAGAGAACTCTGCGGCGCTGCTGCGTTGCTGCTTGAGATAATCTCTGACGTGACCCTGGTGAAAGCTGATATTCTCAATGCCGTTCAGCGCCGCGTTTTCTCGCGCTGCCCTGACAGCGTCCTCAACCAGTTCGACACCGACAACTCTGTCGACGCGGTTGGCCAGGAGGATTCCGATCGTCCCGGCGCCACAGTAAAGGTCGAGCACTTTGTCGGTCGGTTCCGGTTGAAGCATGTCAAACGCGATTCCGTAAAGTCTCTGGGCCTGAAGCGAGTTCGTCTGGAAAAACGAATTGGCCCGAATGCGAAAACGACAGTCGAACAGTTGCTCTTCGATGAAGCCGGGACCATAGAGGACGTTTTCGGTTTCTCCGACCGCCACGTTCGACAGCTTGCCAGTCTGGTTGTGAATGATCGTTGTGATCTGCCCAAGCGCTTCGGTCATCTGAGCCACAAAAGTGTCACCCGACAGGAACTCCCCCTGGTTGGTGACCAGGTTGACCATCGTCTGAGCGGTGCGTACGCCCTGGCGAATCACCAGAAAGCGCATGTATCCCTCGTGCGTCTTGACGTCGTAAGCCGGGATATCGTTCGAGACCGCAAACTGCCGCACCCAGGCGACGATCTCGTTGGACAGTTCGGATTGGAGGTAGCATTTTTCGAGATCGAAAATACGGTCGAAATGTCCACGTTCATGCAAACCGAGATGCATCGAATCGTCCTCGGCTACGTGAAACGAAAACTCCATCTTGTTGCGATACCAAAACGGATCGTCGACGCCAATAATCTCTTTGACTTCGATGGTGTCAAACCCACCCAGTCTTTCGAGACAGTCAGCCACTTGTTTCTGCTTGTAGGAAAGTTGCTGTTCATACTTGAGGTCCTGCCAGGTGCAACCACCGCATTGCTCGAAATGGGCACAGAGGGGGTCGATCCGCTGGTCCGATTTCTTGATGATGCGGCGCACTACTCCCTGATCGTAACGGGGCTTCGAGCGCACGATTTCGGCCTCGACTGTCTCGCCGGGCAGGCCGCCTTTGAGAAAGACAACTTTGCCATCATCAAGATGCGCCACTGACTTTCCGTCGAAAGCCAGGTCGGTGACATCCAGCGTGACGATTTTGCCCTGCGCCGTCATGATCGCGAAATCTCCCGGTCGTGACAGGTGTTGTTGTAATTGTCGCATCTTACTTTTTCAATTTGGATAGTACCGTGCCCGATATGGAACTGCTCCGAGAGCATCCGATTGATATCAGCGACGACATCCGGCCCGGCCTGAAGATCGGTTTCGTCCAGACAGACGTGGCATGAAAGCGCTACTTCTTTGGAGGAAAGCGACCAGATGTGTAGATGATGACAGTCCTGCACTTTGTTCATCCCGCGAACGGCATCGAGAACGCTGTCGAAATCAATTCCTTCCGGTGCTGCTTCCAAGAAGACCAGCAGCGCCTCCCTGATTACCAGGTATGACGAGTAGACGATAGCCAAGGCAATCAGGCAGGAGAGGATGACATCTATGATAACCCAGCCGGTGAGGATGATTATGACGCCGCCGATGATAACTCCGATCGATGAGACGGTGTCGTACGCCATGTGGAGGAAGGCGGTTTTCATGTTGAGCGATTTGCCTTTCTCGCTGTGCAGCAGCCAGACAGAAACAAGATTGCCCACCAGCCCGATGGTCGCGACAGTGAGAAACAGCCAGGCGTGCGTGATCGGCTGCGGCGCCAACAGCCGCAGGTACGCCTCACGAAGAATGAAAATTGCAATGACCACCAGCGCCACCGCCGAGAGCATGGCCGTCATCACCTCGACCCGTTTGTAGCCGTAAGTCGAGCGCTTGGTGGCCGGTCTTTCGGATCCTTTGACACCGAGCCAGGCAAGTATCAGTGCGGCCACGTCGGACAGGTTATGAACGGCGTCGGCCAACAAGGCCAAATAGCCGGAGATGATACCGCCGACAAACTCGGCCGCTGTAATGCCGAGATTGAACAGTATGGTCCAGGCCAGCTTGCGGCCGGATACGTGGCGGTGGGCGTGGTGTTCGTTCATATCTGTTCTTCCATTCACTTGCGCCTAAAATATCGGCAAATCCTCCCGGCGCAACCTATTAACAACCGATCATAACGGTAGTTTCGTACATCAACGTCGGCAAAACTCAGACTCGACCGCCTGCGCCCGCACGATCCGAAAACCACGCGGGCACGACTACACGAAGTCGCGGAACGGAAATGTAAATCGGTCCGGTCCATGTTGACGTCGATGAATTGAATGTTATATTGGACCGCATGAAAACGAAAAACATCCGATGGTTTCCCCTCGCGGTCATAACACTGGCCGCCGCGTGGCTAATGGTGAGTCCGTTCCAGACGGCAACGGCGCAGGATTCCGTTCACTCTCATGCCGACGCTACTACCTCACAAGTTGAGACCGAGTCCACAGAACAAGGCGAGGCTGAGGCTATAGCTCCCCTCGAGGGGGAGAAGCCGGGCGAACGCACACCTCCCGGCCCGATCGATTTCCTGATGACCGGCAAGTTCCTCGGGTTCGCGGTGCTGATGCTGATCGCGGTGGTGCTATTAATCGGAGGCTGGGTCCGGCCATGGGTCCGGATCGCGCTTCTGCTCGTGGCGTTCGCGTTATATGGACTCGATTACTTTTTCCCGTTGCACCCGTCGCCGATGTGTGCTTCCACCAAGCTGTTTATGTTCAGATTCACCTGGGGTGAGTTCTTCCCGGCCTTCCTGGCCTTGTTCGCAGCTATGATGATCCCCAGTCTGATCGGACGCAAGCTGTTCTGCGGCTGGGTCTGCCCGCTGGGGGCGCTTCAGGATCTGGTCAACAAGATTCCGTTCAAGCCGCGCTTCAAGAACTTCAATTTCAATCTCTTCAACGCCGTTCGTCTGGGTTTGCTGGCGATGTTTTTTCTGTCCTTCTTCGCTGTCAAAGATCACATCGCTTTTCTCGGCGAGCAAGTCGGCACCGGGGAGGCCCAGGACATGTGGACGGCCTTTGCGGCTTACAGTATGTATGAGCCGGTGAATTTTTTCGAGCTGCTCCACTGGGGCTGGAATAGCGCCCGGTGGGTCATCATGTTCTCAATCTTGATTATCGCCAGTCTAATGCTCTACCGCCCCTTCTGCTACCTGATTTGCCCGATCGGTGCCTTGACCTGGTTGCTGGAGAAGATCGCACCCGGTCGTATCAGAATCGACTTCGAAAAATGCACCGAATGCGAAGAATGTTTTGAAGCCAGCCCTTGTCCGACCATCAAGCCGATGGTGGAGCGCAGCATGAAGGCCCTCCCGGACTGCACATCGTGTGGCGAATGCGCCGCATCGTGCCCTGAGGACGCGATAAGTTTCCGGTTCAAAAGGTAATCAGCTTTTGTAGGTCAGTTCCCCTGGAACCTGACAGGCAAGCCTGCTTTTCGCGCTTCGCACGTGGCAGCATCGCAGGGATCCTGCCAAAACGTCATCCTGAGCGGAGTCGAAGGGTGGGGGGTAGACCTTCACTCTCGTGGGCGGCAGATGTCCACATCTGCCCCTTGATCTGTCCAAAATATGGCTTGGCGTCAGGCCCAATCAGTTCTATATTTCCACGGTTCACTGATTTAAGGGACGTACAGCCGTCCGATATAGAAGATAATGGAATATCACAAACCTCTCCTGTCGACTACAGTGCTTATCCTGGCGATAAGCCTGGTTTCCTGTTCGGACAACCGGGCCGTGCGGCTCAGGTACGAGGCCGAACGACTCTACTACCAGGCCGATCGACAGATGAAAGATGCCGCCTCGGCGCCTGCACAGTCGCGGACGGCTATCAGGAAGTCGGCCGCCGACGCCTACGGCGAGACACTCGAATTCTCGCTCTCGGTTCTTGACTCCATCTCCAGCACGGAGCATCCTGTCGAGCACCGTGAGATACGATACCTTGCTTTCCAGTCCGCCAACCGGCTGGCCTCGCTCTATTTTCGAGCGCGCAGTTTTGACACCTGCGTCTCTATCCTCAGCCGACTATTGGACAAGACTTCATACGAAGGGGCGGCGCAGGTCACCACAAATATCAGCCTGGGCCGCGCTCTGCAGGCATCGGACCAATGGGACAGCGCCCTGACCGTGTATCAGGGGGCTCTGAAAAACTATTACCCGCCGGTTGATGACTCCGGCGAGGTTGTGGATGTGTTGTTCATGTTGCCTTTGCACATCTTCCAGATAGTCAACTCGGTTGGCGATACCTCGGCGGCTATGGGGCATTATGAGAAGGCAGAAGAGTATTATCGGTCTCTGGCTGCCCTGGAACCGGGCGGCAAGGTGGCCACGGCGGCCCACACGCTGCTAGCCCGACTGTATCATGAGACAGGCCGATGGGAAAGCGTGATTAGTGAGCTTAGGCAGCTTCGGGATAGTACCGGTGACAATCCTATCGCCATCCGAGTCAACATTGCCGACACTTATGCCCGTATGCCCAATTGCGTGGACAGCGCCGTCGCCATGTATGGATCACTGTTGTCGCAACTGGAACCGGCCGACAGCCTCTACCGCCCTCGGCTGAAATTCAAAATCGCCCTGATGAAAATGGAAAAGGGCGAGTTCCTCGACGCCCGCGAGATTTTGATCGATATCAAGAGAAACTATCCGCGCTACTATGCCGCCACGCCGCTGGTACAGTTTACGATCGCCCGATCGTTTGAACGACTGGAGCGCTGGAACCGAGCTGAAACCGAATATAAGTACCTGATTGAGAAATACCGGGGCTCGGAGCGAGCCATGGCCACATATCTGTATCTTGGTGACCATTACCGGGAGATGGGCCGTAACGATGAGGCGCAGAAATGGTACCGGGAGGCCGAGGGGTATTACGACGAGATAGCTACGCGCGGCGCCGGAACCCTGATAGAAGCCCGCGCTCTGGTGTTCAAAGCCGATCTCTACCGTCGCTGGGACAATTATCAGCAGTCGGCGGAGTTGCTGGTTACCCTGTTTAACAAATATCCTCAGTCCGACCCCGGCCGCAGCGGCCTGCTCAAGGCAGCGGCGATGTATCGAAACGAGTTGAACCAGCCCGAGCGGGCCGATTCACTGATCGACCGGTTGCGGTCGATGCTATTACAGCCGGAAGAAGGATGGGGAACTTAGGATCCTTTGCCGAAAGAAATTGTATCAAGAATAAACCTGGACTCATAGTGAGTGGAGTAAGGATGAAACAAAAAGCTAACGTATTTGCCCTGGTCACCCTGTTGTGTCTGCTCCCGGTATTCGTATCGGCCCAGACCGACGCCTTCGGCATACCGGACACCCTGTACGCCGATCTGTCCAAGATCGACGACTACAACTGGAAAGTCGACATCTCCTATACCAACGACGAGTGGGTAGATGCTTTGTCGATTCCGCTACAGTTGATCGGCGGTAAGACTCGTCTAATGGGGGACTCAGCAGTCTACACCGGTGGTCGGGTAGAGAAGTTCGACTACAAGGGCTTCCGGGCCGACACGGCTATTCAGTGTGTCACCATGGGGTTGGTGGCCAATCTGGGCCCCAACAAGAACTCACTCCCACCGGGGAAAGGTCGACTGGTAACGCTGTTCGTGTCCTCAGTGGACAAGAAGCCGATAACGGAGTTCACCGTCGATACTACGTTCACGCGGCCGAATAACACCCTGATGGTCATCGCCAAACGGATTCAGCCGGGTGAGCCGCCGGACACCCTTGGTCTCGACCGTGAAGCCGACAAGCAGATAATTCCTGTTTTCGTAGTCAGAAAACCGGAGTAGTATCGCTATCATCATAGTTTGAAAAGCCCGGCGGTCAGCCGGGCTTTTTTTGTGTGACCGACAAGTGGGGGCCACATCGCGCCTTATATCATGCTGAAGGCAGTCCCGTAGGTCGGAACCCCCTTGCGGGTTCCGACTCTCAAATTACTCACCAGAGTCCCGAGTCGGGAGCCCTGAGTTCTTGATATGTTGTCGGAACCTCGCCCTTCGACTCCGCTCAGGACGACCCCTTCGGCACAGGGGTTTCGACCTACGGTTCTATATATTCGCCGACGGGGCTGATCCCCTGATGGGGCTGCACTAATTAATCGGGCGGTGTTTGTAAGATATAGGGTTCTGCGGTACCTATACTTTGGAGTTGTAAAAAGGTCCATTTCGGTTATATTGTACGTAAAATACCTATCTTTCGGAGATCAAACCATGACCGTAGTTCCTGCTTTGCGAATCGCCCTCACCGCCATTATCCTCACCGCCGTTTTCACCGTTTCAGCGCAGGCTGAAAACCCGGCAGCCGATGCTGCAACCTTTGATCCATCGGAACTCCATCGCTTTCTCGGTGAAGGAAAGTCGCGGGCCATGGCCGATCGTGCCTTCGCCGCCAGGTTCTTCGCCGAACAAGAGCGAACTAACACTCAGACCAATTACGATGTCAAGGTGTACGACATCAGTCTCCGAGTCGAGGACACCACCGAGACTCTGTTCGGGTGCGTGAAGTTCGTGGCCCTGGCTACCATCGACGGGGTCATCGAGGTGCAAGTGGACCTTTTAGACAATATGCCGATCGACTCGATCGTGTCGCCGGCCGGGGTACTGGCTTATGCCCGGGCCGATAACATGGTCACGGTGACGTTGGACCAGACCTACAACACCGATCAGGGTTTTGAGTTTGACATCTACTATTGGGGCCAGCCGGTTGGCGGCACCAGCGTCTTCAACGGCTTCGCCTGGCATGTCAAGTCCAGTGGAGAGTACAGTATTTCAAGCGTTTCGCAGCCCTATGGTGGGCGCAGTTGGTGGCCTTGTAAGGATCGTATGGACGACAAGGCGGACACCTTCCATATTGCCATAACTGTCGACACGCGTTTCTATGCCGCCTCCAACGGTAGTTTGGACTCAACTGTAATAAAACTCGGCCATGTACACACCTACTACTACACCATGCCTTATCCGATGGCATCATATCTATTCGCTATCGCGGTCTCCGATTATGCGGTGTGGTACGACGAATGGATTTACAACAATTATCAGGACACTATGCCGCTGGTGCACGCTGTCGATCCCGAGTGGTTCGTCTACTCTCAGGACCACTATGACGTCACCCCCACGGCGCTGACCGTGCTTTCGAATAAATATGGCATCTACCCCTGGTACGACATCAAATACGGCCACGCCACAATGGAGTGGTGGTCAGCCATGGAGCACCAGTCGATGAGTTGGATGTTAGGCAGCCACTCTTCCGGTTGGGGTTATTCCGAGCCGGTAGTTGTACATGAATTGGCTCACCAATGGTGGGGCGACTACATCACTTGTGAATCCTGGGCCGACATCTGGCTCAACGAGGGCTGGGCGTCTTATTCCGAGGCGCTTTATTATCAGGTGCGGCAGGGCTGGACCGCCTACCATGACTACATGGAATACATGGACTACAGCGATGGCACCAGCATCTACCGCGTGGACACGACCAACCCCGGCGAAGTGTTCGACTTGATCGTATATGACAAGGGCGCCTGGGTAGTACATATGCTGCGCGGTGTCCTGGGAGACTCCCTGTTCTTCGCCGGTATAGAAGACTACTATAACTCGCAGTATGCCTATGGTGCGCTGACGACAGCAGAGTTTGAGGAAGTCTGGGAGCAATCCACTGGTATGGACCTTGGCTGGTTCTTTGACGAATGGATATTCGGAGAATATCGTCCCAACTACCGTTTCGCCTATTGGGTCGAACCATCCGACAGCAGCGGTTACGATGTCTTCCTGGCGGTAGACCAGGTGCAGACTACCGATCCTCAGGTGTTCAAGATGCCGATCGATTTCACCTTTGAACAGGCTGGCGCTGATCCGGACACTATCATGCTGTGGGTCAATGACCGCAAGAACACTTACGCCTTTAACTTCCCGGATTCCATAGTCGGAGTCGAACTTGATCCCATGGGGTGGGTGCTCAAGTATGAGAGCAACGCCCCCTGGTATTTGCACTTTGTAACTCTCTCGACCTTGCCGTCAGCACAGCAGGAATTTCCGTACGAAGTAACTCTTGACACTCGCGGTGGCAGTGGCAGCAATACCTTTTCGATCACCGACGGCGCCCTGCCAAACGGTCTCACCATGGACGAGCAGACGGGCGTTATTACCGGCACGCCGACCGACTCCGGATCGTTCACCTTCACGGCAAAGGTCGATGACGATTACAGTAACTTCTGGGATGAAGCGACCTTC
>CBDUZQ010000019.1:0-14423 GCA_965371755.1 uncultured bacterium | reverse complement strand
GCCGGACGGTTACACCTTGACACAACGTAGGGGCGTGATTAGTATCCGTTAGTATGATCGAAGTTGGCATCTTGATTGTTGTCCTGGCTGTCAAGTACGGACCGGGACTGAGCGGGCTGTCGTATGACAGATTAGATGACTATCTGCTCCGCCGCGAGGATAGATGGGGACGCTGGCTCTGGTTTATTCAACTGTCGTTTCTGCTCACATTCGCTGCTTGCCTCTATGCCCGCCTCGACACGCACACCTGGAACCTCGGTTATCACTATGCCCGCCTGTCGGAAAACCCGTTTGCCTTTGACCCGACAAACGTCGTACTGTGTCGACCACTGACCCCCTTCATCAGCTACTGTCTGGGCCTGCACGGAAGGCTGATAGTAATAACCAATCTCATCATAACTGGTTTCACGATAGGGCTTGTCTATTCTTACTTCCGTAACAAGTTTGACCGCCCCGGCGACGCCTTCCTGGCCGCAGTAACGATAACGTTTTCGCTGGTGGTTCTCACCTCGATTCACTGCGGAGGGTACTGCGATATCCTTACTTACCTGCTCATATTCCTCATGTGGCAGCACCGCGACAGACGAGTGGTCTTCTATCTGCTGTTTCTACTGGGGCTTCTGAATCGGGAATCAGTAGCTTTTCTCATACCCTGGTTCGTGTTTATCAGCCTGCAGTCACAAACCAACAAGGGGCGCAGGGTCCTTGAGCTGATTGTCGGGTTCGGTCTGACGCTGTTGATTCACTATTCGTTCAAAGTATGGGTGGAATCGCACGCGGAAATCGAGCACTCTGCGGGCCACTACCTGGAGCCATTATTGGCGGACCCGCTGGGAGTGTTTCGTGAAACGTTTTACTATCACGGGCTTGGGCTTTTCTCGGTTTTCAAGGCATTGTGGATCTTCCCGCTGGCCGCGGCTCTGTCGCTGTGGAGAAACAAGAACTACTCCGAGTTGACAGGTATGGCGCTGCTGCTGATTTGTTCCTATGCCCAACTCTTTGTCGCCGGAGATACCTCTCGCATGTTCACGCTGGGCTTTATGGTCATGATAATCGCCCTGTGCCGCCTTCTCGAAACAAACGACTTCAGGTTCCGCGAATGGGCTTTCTGGGCGGTTCTGTTTAACCTGATGGTTCCCCAAGTTTACACGGCGTTCGATGTGGTCGAGTGCTGGCAGTCTTTCCTGCTTTCTAAAATATTCTAACGTGGATGATTCACGAACATTTCTCGAACACATCTCAGGGCAGGCGCGAAGCGCGAAAGCGTGGGGTACTCCAAGATTGACAAAATCGCGATATGGACCTATACTATGATGAGAGGTACGTCCACAGAGTGTGTGATCCTAGTCGAACCTTGTATCAAGGAGGTCTGCTGTGTTTAGAGTGATCGTCCTTATCGCTGTTTTAACCGCGACTGCGGCAGCATCGGATAATAGTCTCGATTTACCCTGGGGTACGACGTTTGAGGAAATCTCGAAGAGTCTGAATCTTGAGGTTTTCGAAAACCCTTTGCTCAAGAAGAGCAACAAGCGGTTTCTCGATAAAGATGTGCGCAAATCATTCTCTCTCTATATCGCGACCGAAGACGGAGAACCGTATACATTCGAGGTTCAAGGTCTGAAACTTCACAGAATGTTCGGATTTTGCAACGACAGCCTGATTTATATTATCCTGGGCACGGAAGAAATGCCTTATTCCAAGGCTGACGAGGACAAGTATCAGGCGATCATAGAGCAGGCTATTTGGCCGGAGTCGCTCAAGACGTTGTGGAGTCCCATCTGGAAGGCTGAAAGAGAGGGTGGAACGATCTTTAACGAGGGTGGCATGGGCGCCTTCTGCAACTCTGATCGCACTTACCATGAGTTGCAAATCACCATGGGCATCATTACTAATCCGAGACACTTACAGTTTACGGTGTTTCAGATGGATCGAACATTCTTTGAAGAGTTGACTGAATCCGAGGATTACAAAATGGATGAAGTGCTCAAGGAGAGGTTTGGAAGCCACCTTTCTTTTACGAGATACATCACTAAGAAGGATATCTCGTGGGCCAGGGAATACCTGAACAGTGAGAAGTGAAACAGTGTAACGCAAGCAGTATGATGAAGTTCAAGGCAACTATCCTGTTGGTACTCGTGGCGCTGAGCTTGGCGTCATGCAGCACGTGGTTCGGCGTCCTTGAGAGCGACGCTCCGGATGTGGAAGTAGAAAACAATGACTACCTGCCCGATCCGGACGAGTTCGTCCCGGTGGAAGTCGCCCCCGAGATGATTTACCGCGCCGAGCCGGTGTATCCTCCGGAAGCGATCCAGAACGGTTGGGAGGGGGTTGTCTGGGTGCAGGCGCTGGTTGATAAGCACGGCGTTGTCAGAGATGCCAGAGTTGGCAAGACATCCGGTATCCAGTGTCTCGATGAGGCAGCCGTGACGGCAGCCTACCACTGCGTTTTCTCTCCCGCAATTCAGGGAGGGCAGCCGGTTGCGTGTTGGGTCAGCTACAAGGTAGAATTCAAGTTGGACGGTTGAACTCAGTCTTAAATTGGATTATTGTGCGCGGCAGACCTCCCGGTCTGCCCGTTTGAAAGACGTATCCGGGGTAAGCAAAGGGCAGACGATAAGAGGTTGTCCCACAAGTGCGTGTTCCGGCAGGTCTTGTCCCGCTGGAAGCGGCATGTGACCTTCCGGCTGATAGTCCTACTGTGCAACAATGGCTTATGAGTAATCGTCGGGTCACACCCTCAACTTCGTCGAGTCCAAGACCGGACGAAACGATCTTGTGAGACAGCCTCTGGGCATCTGCCGCCCACTGTATCCTTCGACGGTGCATTTGGCTAAACCCACCCGACGGCAGGGCTCTGGGTGGGGTACCGATTTATCTCGGCGCACGAGGACGCACGCCGCGCACGCAGACTGCGCTCATCCTTCGACTCCGCTCAGGATGGGGTTTCGTGATCAGGATGAAGTTTGGTGCCCGCCCCGGCTAGTGTTCGGCTGACGGGTTGTCGTTTTCTTTTCGCGCGGTCCCTCCCGGAACCTCCGCTATAATGACCGTTTTCTCAATCGTGTATGAGTCGCAACAGGTGCTGACCGTGAGCGTGACGATGTACGTGCCCGTGTCGGCATATGTATAGTCGAAAGTGCTATCCATACGCTCGTTATTGTCGCCAAGTTCCCAAAGCCAACCGGTTTTGAAGCCGGGTGTCATGTCGGTGAAAGTGATTTCGGTAGCCGCGTCGAAAATGGTGTCGGTACCTGGGTCGACGATAAAGGCCACCGCCGTAGTGTCGATCGGCCAGGAGACGCAGACATAGTCGACAATTGTGTTCTCCAGTGGCGATAAGCCGTTGCACTGACCAAACGAAAACAAGCTCACGGTGTATTGTCCGGCTGTGTCGTAGGCGTGGACCACATCGACCGGCATTAGGTCGGCGGTGTCACTACGCGTACCATCGCCGAAGGACCATACGAGCCTGTCGTACATACTACTGTCGGCGTAATCGGGCAGCACTGCCTGGAACCTCACCTGGAACTGGAACTGTCCGGAAAGGCAACCCTCGGTCGGCGTCAGAGCCGTGATCTCAGCCTCCGGAAGTCCATATACGGTGATAAAATCGGGGATGGAATCAGTGTCAACCCCGCCCTCGCTGTAGGCCGTCAGCTTAACCGTGTACTTGCCGGGTTCTGTATACACGATAGTATCACTGCGCAACTCGCTGGTCATATCGTTGCCGAAATCCCAAATTACAAGGGTGTCGACCTCGCCGCCATAGTCGGTGCTGTCATCGAAAACAACCGTAAGCGGAGCACACCCCTCCAATTCATCAGCCCAAATATGCGCCTCTGGACATTGTGTGATTTTGATCAGGCTGTCATATCCGATCACTTTAGTGCCGCATTCTCCCGTGACGGTGAGGGTACATGAATAGTGGCCAGCTGTATCGTAGATGTGAGTTGGGTTGGAATCGGAAGCGCTTGGACTGCCGTCGCCGAAATCCCAACTCCAGCCGGTGATGCCGCCATAGTCGATGGGACTGAATGTGACTTCCATGCCGGGGCAACCAGAGTCGGGCGCCGCGGAGAAGCTGTCGATGGTAGTGCCGACGATGATGAAGCGTTTCTTGACCTCGTTGTCAACGCCGGGTTCTTCATCGATTCCCTCGTAATTGCGGATGAACAGTGTCACCGTGTAGGTGCCGGCTTCGGTATAGGTATGGGTCGGGTTGGTGTCGTTGGAAGAATCACCATCGCCGAAATACCACGACCACTCATCGTGCGGGCCGCTTGACTTGTCAATAAACCCTACGGTCAGCGGTACGCAGCCGGAATCGACGCTGTTAGAATCCAAACCGAACTCGGCAGTCGGATGTCCAGCGATAGTAAGTTCTGTGATTTCCGTAACCAGCGTGTCACAGCCGGGTAACACCAAGCCGATCAGACAGGCCGTAATGGCCATAAGCGGCAACAATCTACGAATTTGTATCAACTATGGTCCCTTCCATAAAGCTCTTTTGTCTATATACACTCGAGCGGAGGCATCTGTCAAATTATTTGTGTCGGTGCAGGATTGAAGCTTGCTCGTTGTGCCCGCTGTATCTTCAGATGCAGCGGGAAGGCACAGCCTGTTTTACTTGCGGCCGAATCTGAAGATTCGACCGCCACAAGCCTGTGGCTCGACGAAACGCACTTGCCCGACTGTTCGGCAGCTGTTGACGGTGTCGGATTCAAGCCCAAGCCGGTTGCTGACGATAATTCGAGTAAGATGAAAACATCACCGTAGGGAGATATCATGGGTTTGTTGATTGAGATACTGGAATGGGTCGACCCGAGTGGCGAGGAAATGATCTATCGGATTCCGCAGCAGGGTTCGGCCGACATCAAGATGGGGGCGCAGTTGATCGTGCGCGACAGCCAGATGGCCATGTTCTTCAAGAACGGTCACGCCGCCGATTCATTCACGACCGGGCGGCACACCTTATCGACTCTGAACCTTCCGATTCTAACCAGGCTGCTGGCTTTTCCGTTTGGTTTCAATTCGCCCTTTCGTTCCGAGGTTTACTTTGTCAACCTGAAGGTTTTCACCAACCTGAAATGGGGCACGAAACATCCGGTGACGTTCAAAGACAGCAAGCTGGGGTTGATCAGGTTGCGGGGGCACGGCGCGTTTACTATCAAGATCCAGAACCCTCCTCTGTTCCTGAACTCAATCGTCGGTCGGCAGGCGCGCTACACCACGGATGAAATCCAGAGCTACCTGCGCGACGTCATCATAGCCCGGCTGAACGACCTGCTGGGCGAGAAACTTGACACCATTCTCGATCTGCCCGCCATTTACACGGAGCTGGCCGCGCAGTTCAAACAGATAGTGACCAACGAGTTTGAAAAGTACGGCATGGAACTGGTGGACTTCTTCATTTCCTCCATCACGCCGCCGGAGGAAGTGGCAAAGATGATCGACCATCGCTCCGGATTGGAGGCGGTCGGTGATCTTGACAAGTTCCTGAAATTCGAGATGGCCAAAGGTCTGGGCTCATCGGGTGGCGCGGGACAGGCCGGGTCGGCTATGGGTATGGCCGCCGGGGTGGGGATAATGATGCCGGCGATGTTGTCGAAAGTCTTCTCACCCGAACAGCAGGACCTCAAGCGCGAGTCAATCGCCACCGTGGCCTGTCCGGGCTGTCACGCTGAGACACCGGAGCAATCGCGTTACTGCTACCGCTGCGGACATCCCATGGTCGTGCAGAATCAATGCCCGTCATGCAGCAAGGAGTTGCCGACCGAAGCCAACTTCTGTCATTACTGCGGACATCAATTGGATGCCCGAGCGCAGTGCCCGCACTGCAGTGCCGAGGTGGTGCCGGGGTCGAAGTTCTGTGGCGCCTGCGGTAAGGCAGTAAGCGGTGATGACGCAACTGACGCAGACAAGTAAGAATCTCAGCGGCTTCTATATTGGTGTCGGCTGTCCCGGCTGCGGCGGCGAACTCAAGCTGGAGTCGGAGTATTTTGTAATTTCCTGTGACCACTGCGGCTCGGTGCTCAGGGTGACCCAGCCGGAAATACCCCCAGCCTATCTGGTTTCAGCGAAAATATCGAAGCGAGAGGCTCGGTTCAGTATCGATCGCCACCTCAAAGAAAACGGTCTGCCCCTGACCGGGTCCGACCTGCAATTCAAGTACCTTTACTACCCTTACTGGAAGATCGATGCTGTTCTGCTGAAGGTGCGCAATCGTATCGAAACACGCGAGTACGGCCTGGATGAAAACGGCAATCCGCAGCACGTGTCGGAGATGGAGAAAACCGATGTCAGCCTGACCCCGTACAGCACCACTCTGCCTGCCGGGGCGCATTTCGACGGCATTCCCGAGGGAATCGGTATCAGAACGAGCTATCTCAAGTTACTGCCTTTCTCGAGGGACAATACCCAGGATGGGTTCGATCCATTGCCGGTAGTCAAGCAGTGGAAGGACGCGTGCGACGAGTTGGTCAGGCGGGTCAACGGCCTGGCCCAACTCGATGGGGCCGCCTTCGGAGTAAACCGCACCGAGTTGTACCGCCCGGTGGCTTCGCTGGTTTATTTTCCGTGCGTCGTGGCAGAGTCTTATGCCGGCGGTGACTTCAATCGATTCGTAGTTGACGCCGTGACCGGTCGCCTGCTGGATCATATCGACCGACTCGAGTACTCTGACGATGTCGTCCCGGTGGAACCGCCCCAAATGGAGTTCGGTCAACTGGGTGTTGATTTCCATCGCTGTCCCAACTGCGCTGATGATCTGCCCCCGGAACAGTCGATTCTCTATCTCTGCAATAACTGCCATCAGATTGTATCACTCGAACAACCGGCCGGAAATGTCGGTTCTATTTCTGTAACCGTGGCCGAGGGCGGCGCCACCGATCAACTGTTTCCATTCTGGTCGTTGCAAATGGCGCCTGAGGTACACGGTCGCCTGCAACGTTTGTTCGGCGGTCTGTTTCGCTCCGACCGTCTGGTTCTCCCGGCCTTCCGCACCGGCAACTTCGAAGCCATGTTCCGGTTGGCCAGACGGATGTCCAACGCTCTTCCGAAAATCGAACTAACCTCGGTTGAGGGCTTCGATCGTCGCTGCCGTCCGGTGTCAATAGGATTGGCGGAAGCTCGGATGTTGGCCGGGATCATCACCTACCGGGCTGAACTCGATCGGCTGGCCGGGACGCTGGCTCAGAAAAGCGACCTGGAGGTGGTCGGCGCCGATCTGTTCTACGCACCCTTTCACCCCGAGAGCTACTTCTACGTCGACTCCGTAATGGGAGCCGTTACCTTCGAAAAACGACTGATCGGCTGAAGACTGATCGGAACGTCCGGGGCTATCGGCGGTACAAGATTCTGGATCAGCCGCGGCCCGCCGATTTGTCTTGCCTGACCAGTGGAGATTGACTATTATCGGGCCTGTGTACGGAACTGGAAACTGTTACAACCCAATCGGATTTGGGATATTGACTGCACCTGATGACATGACCTGCCGCCACTATTCTTCAACGTTCAGAGTGAGCGGCTGTTTTCTTTTTGGGAGAGTGCTTTTATGAGAAAAGACACCCGGCCCGCGCGGCTGGTTTTGTTGGTCCTATTGATAATGGCTGCGACCTCATCGGCGCAACTCGTACCGTCGTCTGCGGTCTCGTCGGCGCAACTCATGCCGTCGGCCTTTACTTCACCTGATAGCGGTTACCTCACCAACACCGCCATCGATATCATCGAACATGCCGCCGGTGTCTGGCTGGCCACCGGTAAGGGCCTCAACGCGACAGCCGACGGCGGCCTGACCTGGTCGATTCACAACTCGGCCTCAGGTGGCTCGCAACCGCTCATCAGCGATAACATCTCGGCCATCTTCTCTACAGGAGGACGACTGTGGGTCGGCTCGAATCATAGTGAGCTGATCGATGGTCGGTTATACACTATCTCCGATGGCGTCTCCTATTCCGACGATAATGGACTCAACTGGACCCAGATCGACTTCACACTGGCGGGCCAGAACATCCCGTTCGTGACCGGGGGCGACAGGGTGATCTATGATATCACCGGTCACGATGAGTGGCTGTTTTTTACTGCCTTTGCCGGTGGCTTTCTGGCCTCACGCGACGGCGGCATCAATTGGCGGCGCATCTACGCGTCGAGCCTCGATTCGATCCAGTTCAATTCCGGTGGAGCACCGTCATTTCGAAATCGTTACTTCTCCTGCGTTACCGACACTTCGCACGGTGACACTCTGGTGGTCTGGGCCGGCACGGCCGGTGGACTGATGGAGTTCATTTATGCGCCGCCGCGCGAGAAGCCATACTCCAAAGTGATCAATCGCATCGCATTTTGCGATGAATGTACCGACAGCAGCTTTGTTTTCTTCGGCGGCAACGATGGAGTGACCCGTGGCATGATAACCGGGTCGCCGTACATAAGCCGCTTTGTCGAGGACGGTCTGCTGGGATCACAAGTATCAGCCATGATCGATTTTCGCGGGCGGCTATTCGTAGGGACGATCGATCCCGACCTGGACGTTCCGACCGGTTTGGCTATCTCCGATGATCGAGGTGAGTCGTTCAATTCCTCGGGCGCTTTTTCCAGCGACACCATTTCCGATTTCACTGTTATAGGTGAGCGTCTCTATATGGCGGCACAGGAAAACGGCCTGGTTACCTCGATCGACTCCGGAATAACCTGGGAACGAATACTGATCGATTCGGCGGTTCCGATGGCCCTGCATAACATCGTCAACTCTGTTTATGCCGTCGATGAAATCGACGGTTTGCTGTTGGCTGGAACGGACACCGGGTTAGCGCTGCTGTATCTCGATCAAGTCGGTGCTATCGAATCGCAGGAGTTTCACACTTTTCCCGAATACGATTCCACCTCGCAGGGTGATGCCAGTTCAGCGCGTATCGTGCGAGCCAAGGCGCAACCGTTTTACACTTCCGACTCAACCGATACGATTCTGGATTCAATCGCCGTGTGGACGATTCACCGCCCGTTGACTCTTTTGGGGCGTCCGATTGTGAGTCGACACAATTTGGACAGCACGGGTTGGTGGCGGTTCCAGATCGATGTCGTGACCAACGACGTCAACTTTATCGGCGACACCGCCTATGTGGTCGGCGAGGCCGGTATCAGGTTCACTACCAGTGGCCAGAACCCCGGGTCGAAGCCGGGGGGGGGGGAAATTCTGGAGGTGCAGCACAAGGTGAGCGGCATCGTCGTTGACGCTCTAACCGATGACCTCATAACCGCCATAGAGGTCAAGGGTGACACGCTGTTCTTTGGGACCGACAATGGCTTCGCTGTATCTTACTCGTTTGACGACGACGAACGGGTATATCGGATCGTACGTGTGAATACGGACAGCCTGGCTGCTGACGCCGTCATTACCCACACTCCGCTGAGTACGCTGGGCGGAATGGTCGGAAGTTTTATCCCGGCCCTGAATGTTCAATATGTCGACGACGAATACGCCCGTATCTGGGTGTCGAACCGCCACCGCGAGCTCGGCGATACCGTCGCAGTCAGCGTTGGCCGGGTGGTTCCGGTTGATGGTGACGGCGTCGAACTGCCGCCGGAGGAAATCGATCAGGCGGTCGGCTTTCTACGAAAGTGGAAGGGGCTCTACCGGGATGACTTCGCGTGGAACTTCGCCTTTGACGGCAGAACTGTCTTTGCTGCTACCAGCGGTGGCCTGGTGTACAATAATGATGACACCTCAATGACTTGGGACACGGTGTGGATGACCGACACTAACGGGGATCCATTACTCGGATACAACGCGTCCATTTATGGCGTGGCGGCAAGTCCGCCGTACTTGTGGGCAGGGACCGATGACCGCACTGTCCGGTTTGATCTGGATGACTTCGACAATGGACAGTCGTTCTTCGTTGTTGATTCCGCTTCGCCGCCCGATGAGGTCTATGCTTTCCCGGTGCCGTTCAGTCATACCCGCGATCCGGTGGTTGATTTCCATTTCGTCGTAGCATCACCGACGAGTATCACGATTGAGATTTACGATTTCGCCATGAACCTGGTGGCGCGGGTTATCGATAACGAGAGCTATCCTCCGGGAATCTACCCCGGTGCGGGCGGGTATCGCGTCACCTGGGACGGCTACAACGGCAAGGGCGAACAGGTCGCTGTGGGCGTTTATTATTTCAAGGTCGAATATGGCGGCGGCGATGTTCGCTGGGGCAAGCTGGCGGTAATACCGTGAGGAACTACCAATGATTAGAATGAAAATATCGATTCCACTGGCGCTGGTAATGATCCTCAGCCTGGGTAGCGCCCTCAATGCGGCCGATGGTGACGGCGGATACGCCGGCGCGTTCTTCCAGGTGCCGGTGGGCGCTCGACCCACTGCCATGGGTGGCGCCTATCTCGCCATCTCCAATGACGGCGCCGCGCCGATCTACAATCCCGCCGGGCTGGCCGGACTACAGCACAAGTTGTTTGCAACGTCCTATCGTCTCATGAAACTGGATCGTCAGATCGGTTATGTCACCATGATGTTTCCCACCCGGGGAAACTCGGCCTTAGGGTTGCACTGGCGTTATGCCGGGTCAGGATCGGTTGATGCACGCGACTCCGACGGTGACAAGCTGGGTCACGAACTCAGCATGAACAACCATGACTTCTCGTTAGTTTTTGCGAAACGTTTTGAGGATTTCTTTGCCATTGGAGCCAAGATGTACTACTTGCATTCGGCCTTCGCCGAGATGAAAGCATTCTCGGTCGGGTTCGATGCGGGGTTCATGTTGTATATGGATCAACTGGTACACGAGCGTGGCCAGTCGCAGGACAGTCCTGTTCGAGATATCCAGGTAGGGTTGACTGTGAAACACTTCGAGGCCAAGTACATCTGGAAGAACGAGGAGTACATCTATAGATATGTTGACGGCAGCTCTTTCGGTACTGAGCAGGAAGACAAGGTGCCCATTGAGTTTGGGCTGGGGACCTCGGCGCGTTTCCTTCAGCGCAAGCTGCTGGTTGCCGCCGATCTGGTCAAGAACAGCGAGCAAGGCGCTGCTTTTCATAGCGGTGCGGAGTATTTCGTGCGGCCGGAGTTTGCCCTCAGGAGCGGGTTCTCGGATGGTCGCTTCACCGCCGGCACCGGCTATGTGTTTAACCTGGTCAACCGGGTGGTGGCGATTGACTACGCTTTCACGACCGATAAAGCGGACGAAGGGTCCGAACACGTTTTTTCATTTGAATTCCTCTTCTGAGGTGCGCGGTAATGAAGTATCATCTGACAACTCTGGTTCTGTTGACGATCATTAGCATCCTGGGTTCCTCGGTGACCCTGAGGGCGCAGGACCTCGAAGTAGTGGACGGTCTGTTCATGCTGAAGAACGACCATGGCGCGCGCGCCTCGGCTATGGGTGCAGCATCAGCGGCTATCACGGCCGACGCCAATGCGATTGCCTACAACCCGGCGGCCGCGGTGGGGCTGGACAAGTTCACCGCCTCGTTCGGACACACTGTCCATTGGGAAAACATTCGCATGGAATCAGCTTTCTTCGGTACCGGTCTCACGCCCAATCTCTACCTGCATGGCGGTATTCGCTACGGCGCGGCCGACGAGCTTGAAAAGCGCGGGAACGCACCTACTATAGAGCCCGAGGCATTTTTCGATGCTCACGACATTTCGTTCAAGGCAGGCTTGGCTTACCGCGTCTCACCGCGAGTCTCGGCGGGGGCGGCCATGGGGTGGTTTCTCGAGGAGATTGATGGGAACCGCGGCAGCGCTTTCAATGTCGATCTCGGGGCGCAGGCCTCGATCAACGAGCAGCTTCACCTCGGCGCTGCGATCACCAATCTCGGATCCAGTTTCACTATCACCAAAGCAAGTCAGAGAGGTTCCAACGATATCCCTCTGCCGACGGCGTACCGTGTTGGTGGATCCTATCTTTACCGCGCGTACTATCGAGGTGTTATGGATCTCGTGTACTTCGACGACGTCTTTCATGTGCATCTCGGCGCTGAGGCGCAGTTGCACGAGATGCTCGGGATACGCGCCGGGTATATGAGCGGCTACGACACCAAGAACTTCACAGCCGGGGCATCGTTCGGCTATCGCAACATTATAGTCGACTACGCCTTTGTGCCCTTTACCAGCAACCTGGGGACATCACACCTTTTCAGTATAACTTTTACCTTGTAGACCAGGACCGGGAACTTCACGGCCGGGGCATTGTTTTGCTATCGCAATATGGTTGTCAATTATGTCCTCGTGCTGTTCACGAGTAACCGGGAAGCGTCATATCTCTTGAGCTAAACCTTTACACTATAATCTAACACTGGAGAAACACTTAATGTCGAAGTACAAGATTGCCTGGCTGCCGGGCGATGGTGTCGGCAACGACGTAATGGAAGCGGCCAGGATCGTGCTGGACAAAATCGACCTGGACGCCGAGTACATCCACGGCGACATCGGCTGGGAATTCTGGAAGACCGAGGCCAATCCACTGCCGGATCGCACCGTTGATCTTCTCAATAACGTCGACTGCGCGCTGTTCGGCGCCATCACGTCAATGCCCAAAGAGGAATGCGAGCAGGAGTTGATACCTGAATTGCAGGGGAAGGGTCACGTCTACTCCTCACCGATCGTGCGGCTGCGTCAGGAGTTCAACTTGCGCACCAACCTGCGACCGTGCAAGGCGTATCCGGGCAACCCGCTCAATTACGTAGATGGTATCGACATCGTGGTGTTCCGCGAAAACACCGAGGACTTGTACTCCGGCGTCGAGTTCTTCCCGCTGCCGGATGAAGTGCGCGCGACGGTTACCAGGCATAACAAAAGGATGGCCCGGTTCGACAAGCATCCTGCCGACGAGATAGCTGTATCGCTGCGCATCAATACTAAGACCGGCTGTCGCAATATCGCTATCGATGCGTTTGAGTATGCTAAGAAAACCGGACGCAAGAGCGTCACAGTGGTCGAGAAGCCGAATGTTATCCGCGAGACGTCGGGACTGATGGTGCGTACGACCCGCGAGGTGGCGAAGGACTATCCAGGTATCGAACTGTGGGAGACGAATATCGATGCCATGTGTATGTGGCTGATCAAGAACCCGATGGATTACTCGGTGCTGGTGACGACGAACCTGTTCGGTGATATCATCAGCGATCTCGCCGCCCAACTGGTCGGCGGCCTGGGGTTCGCTGCGTCCGGCAATATCGGCGACAACGTCGCGGTGTTTGAGCCGACGCATGGCAGCGCGCCCAAGTATGCCGGGCAGTACAAGGTCAACCCGATGGCCATGCTGATTACTACTCGCATGATGCTGAGGTGGCTCGGTGAGTCCGACAAAGCGGACGCACTTGAGAACGCCATCGCGGCTGTTATCAAAGAGGGCAAGGTCCGCACCTACGACATGGGCGGCAGCAACACGACCTTGGAGGTCGGCGAAGCAGTCGCGGCGAAGTTATAGAATGTCTGTGCCGCCGGGTGTCCCTGCTCGACGGCGCATCAATGGGCAGACGGGGACGTCTGCCGCCCACGGAATGGCGAGTGTCACCCTGAGCGGAGTCGAAGGGTGAGCGGAGTCGGAGGGGTGACATTCCATCCTCGGATTCGTAGCCGTTTGTGGCACGTCCGATCTATACCGCTGTATAACAGGAAACGGTGTCGCTAATCAATAGGAGCTTCGAATGCGTTTCGCGACTGCACTGGTTGTTGCTCTGGCAATAAGCGGATGCAGCTACCACGATGTCCGGTTTGAGGCGTCCGGCGGAAAGCGCCCTGCCTCCTTCGGTCCATCGATGATACCCTGTTTCTCGTTAAAAACGGCCGGACACGCTAAGGGCACACTAAGCGATGTTAATGGTGATCTCCGAGCTGTGTTTTTCGATACCACTTATTCGGAACCGTGCACGATCTGCGTAGTCAACTCGGACCGGCCGCGATCAGACTCGACTGACAACTTCACCATCCCATACAGCTTCAATTCATTCGAGGACGGCGTGTATTTCTATAAAGTGGAAACAGCCGATACTGCTATTGTACGAATGCTCATATTGATGAAATAGTCCCGCACGCCCTGCCGCTTGCGGTTGGATTGGAAGGATGTCAGGAGCGCAGGGCTCCTGACCTACGAAGAACTGGCGAACCGCTCCTGAATCACCTTCCGCGCCGTTTGCAGGGCCAGACCACGGTGGGAGACGCGGTTCTTCTCTTCAAGGGTCATCTCAGAAAAACGTTTGTTCGCCGGCGGATAGAAAAAGACCGGGTCGTAGCCAAACCCTTCGCGCCCGGCGACCTTCTCGGTGATGACGCCATCGGCCGTGCCCTCACAGATATCGGTCTCGCCGTCGCCCCAATCGATAGCAATCACACACCGGAACCTCGCTGTACGCTTCTCGTGTGGTACGCCTTGGAGTTCCTGTAGTAGCTTGCGGTTGTTGTCGGCGTAGGTGAC
>CBDUZQ010000018.1:0-14501 GCA_965371755.1 uncultured bacterium | reverse complement strand
GCAAAAATGCCCCCTGAGTTGCCGGAACCTAGCGTTAACGATGTGGCCAGGAGTTTCAGAAAGACCAGAATCAGCAGCAGCGAAACACCCAAGTCACCGTGTAGGGTCAAACCAATCGTCTCGTATCCATCGGCCAGCACCTGCGGATAGAAAATCGCGATCCCTCCAAGGAGAAGTCCTCCGACCGCCGGTTTTGTCCAGTCGGCGATTTTCAATTTGTCGAAAACGTCCTCAAACCAGCTAAGCGTACGGGTAAACAGTACGCCACATCCGCCGAGGGCGATACCCATAAGAGTGTACAACGGGATCTCCCACGCCGATACCAGCGAGTAACTGGGCACTTCAAAAGCCGGGTTATCCCCCATGAAGCTGCGCGTGACGACCGACGCTACCACTGACGAAATGATCACGGGAGAAAAAGTCTTGATCGTGAAGTCGCCGAGAATTATTTCCAGTGAGAATATCACGCCCGCTATCGGCGCATTGAACACTGCCGAGATTCCGGCGGCTGCGCCACAACCGACCAACACCTTGACCCGATCTCCGGACATGTGAAACACCTGCCCAATCGAGGATCCGATGGCTGAACCGATTTGCACGATCGGCCCCTCGCGACCTGCCGACCCCCCGGATCCGATACAGATAGCCGAAGCAACCGTCTTGGCGACCGCCACCCGGGCACGAATGATTCCCCCCAGACGGGCCACGGCATTCATCACTTCCGGGACACCGTGCCCCTTAGCTTCGGCGGCAAACTTATAGACGATCGGTCCGACCAACAGCCCACCTACCATTGGAATCAGTGGGAGCCACCACTTGTACCCGCCGCTTCCTACCGCCTCGGTCAAAATTTGATCGGTCAGACCAAAAGCCAGCCTGTTGAAATACTGTATGAGCCAGGTGAAGCCCATGGCGCCAAAGCCGGTAGCCAAACCCACGAACACAGCCAGCAGAATGAGAATATGGGTTCCGTGAAACTGGAACCGATTGGACAGTTTTTCGAGTGTTCTGAAGGCCATAGCTCTGGAATCTATCGAATTTAGAATCGATCACCAAGCCTTAATTGCACGTTTTTGAGCGCAGGACGGGACCTTTCGCTTAATTGGCTTGACATTAGGCGGGGTGATGTTTAACCTTGATCCGATCCTCGCTGATGCAAACGAAGAGGACTTATTGGTATGACGACTATGCGCACAAAGGCAGACGCGATTATAATCGGCGGCGGTATTATTGGTGTCGCCACCGCTTTCTATCTGGCTCGCGAGAAGTTCGGTCAGATCATCCTGTTGGAAAAAGATGTTCTCCTGGGTGCGGGCGCAACTTCGAAGGCAGCCGGCGGCATCCGGGCCCAGTTCTCCACTAAGGTGAATATCGAAATGTCCATTCTGTCGGAGAAGATTATGGCCGGGTTTGAGGGTGAGACCGGACATGAGGCGCTGTTCGACCGCGTCGGGTACATGTTCTTGCTCGAGGACGATGCCGACGTCAAGCGCTTTCGCGCCGACTACAATCTCCAGAAATCCGTGGGGCTCGATGTCCAGCTTCTGAACCCGGAGGATATCGGCCAATATGCTCCTCATGTATCGCTCAACGGCATCCAATTGGCTTCCTACTGTCCCAGTGACGGCCTTGGCGATCCGCACGAATTCCTGACCGGCTACGATAAAGCAGCACGCAAACTTGGCGTTGTATTCGAGTTCGGTTGCGAAGTCACCGGGATCGAATGTGAAGGCGGGAAGGTCTGCGGTGTAGAAACCAGTCGCGGTGGCATCAGTTCGCCTCTGATCATAAACTGCGCCGGGCCTCAGGCCGGTGTGATCGGGAAAATGGTCGACGCTGAGGTGCCGGTGCAACCGGTGCGACGACAGATTGTCACTACCGGTGAACTGGACTTCGTAAAGCCGTCCTTTCCGATGGTGGTCGATGTGAAATCCGGTCTGTACTGTCACAAGGAATCCCGGGGTATGCTTCTGGGTTGGGCCGACAAATCGGTGGAACCGTCGTTCGACGTCTCAATCGATCCCGACTACACTGATGCTATTTTAGAGAAGGCGCTTCATCGTATTCCGCAGTTGGAACAGGCTGAGGTGGCCAACGAGTGGGCGGGACTGTACGAGGTAACGCCCGACCATCATGCTATCATCGGTTGGGAACCGAAAGTGGAGGGGATGTTCCACGTCGTCGGGTTCTCCGGCCACGGTTTCATGCACGCGCCCGCCGCCGGTTTGGTCACGGCCGAGGTTCTGACCGGACAGGAACCATCGGTGGATATTTCAACACTCTGCCCCACCCGATTTGCCCTAGGCACTGTCGTTGAGGAAACGAACATAATTTAACCAACAGCCCCCACCCTGGCTGTTGAGTATAGCAGGGAGAAATCACCATGAAACGTTTGGTGATCGTCGTTGTCTTCATTCTGTTCGCTGCCGGGGCGCGAGCCCAGGAAGACTGTCCAGCCAACCGCGCTGCCACCGCCGGGTTTGCTCCCTTTGAGACCTTTCACCATGTCATGGCCCCGGCCTGGCATCAGGCCTGGCCCAAGAAAGACTACGAAGCGCTGCTGGCCGCCGGTCCCAAATTCGTCGAGGCTTTTGTGGCTATCGAACAGCTCAAGCCTCAGTTGAAGTCGGAAGTACGCCGGCAGAGCTTTGTCGAACAACGACAGCTTCTTGGAAAACTGGTCGTTAAGTATGCTGAAGCCTGCGAACAGGGCGACAGTGCCCTCGTGTACTTGCTCATGCCCGATCTCCACGACGCTTTCGAAGCGACCGCCGCTACTCTGCTGCCGTTAAGTTTCCCTGAGTTCGCGGGGCTGGTCATCACACTTGATATTATTGTGGGAACGCATCTTCCCGGCAACAACGTCGAGGGACTGGTGGGTTCAACCGAGACCCTCCTGATCAAGATGGAAAACCTGATCGTAACTCCGCTCCCGACTGAGCTTGTGGCGGCAGAGAACAAGATTAAGCCGAAGCTTGAGATGATGCGGCATCTGGCGCTGCACATGCTCGAGGCGTTGTATCAGAGCAATATCAAGGAGTACATTATCTACGCCACTGAACTCAGAGTCCAGACGGACGAGTTCGAGGCGCTGTATTTGTGAAGTCGGTTCTTCAAAACCGTCGGGGACAAGGTGATTAGGGGCAATACAACAGAGGAGAAGTAGAGATGAGGAGGAGTTGTTGCGGCGTGGTAGTTCTTGTCGTTGGTCTTTCGCTGCTTGTGGCAAGCGGTTCCACTCTGGCGCAGACTGAGCTTCAAGAGGCTAAGAAGTACACCGCCCTGGCCGAGGACTCGCTTGAAATGTCAGCGTGGGTGACCGTCTCACCGACGGACACAACGGCCCCGATCATAATTCTGCTACCAATGATGGGCCACACTCACGAAAGTTACGATCGACTGCTGTCGACTGTCTACGCACTCACGGAGCATGACTCGGACTTTGCTTGTGCGAGTGGGTTGCCCCACTTTGTCAGTTTCGATTTGCGCGGGCACGGCTCATCGAGAGTGAGAGGGTTGGACACGCTGAGTTTCCGGGGTTTGAGCAAAACAGGATTTGCCAAGTACCCAGGCGATGTCATGACGGCACTGGAGTCGGCCTGGGCGCAAGTGGGGAAAGACGAATCCGGTTTTTTCGTGATCGGCGCATCAATCGGCGCCAATACGGCGATGATGCTCACCGAACTGATGCCGGTGATCTCTAAGGTGGTGCTTCTTTCTCCGGGCCTGGACTACCGAGGGCTGAAGCCGGCCGAAGCGCTAAGGAAATTCAAAGGCGACGTACTGATCTTTGCCTGCGAAGACGATCAATACTCGGCGACATCTTCGCGAAAGCTGGCAGCGATGAACGAGGACCATTGCACGCTGCATATTTTTGAGGGATCGGATCACGGCACGGACATCATCAACAACGACCGTCTTGAGGCAATGCGCATTCTCGTCGATTGGTTGTGCGCCCCCTGAATGAACTGTGAGGTCAGGTGGCGTCCGTATCCTCTTCCGGCGGTAGCGGAATCATCTTGATATTGTCGTAGTAAACCACCGAGTCCGGTTTGTCGACGCGCATGAGACGCCGGAGTACGCTACGGATATGTTCGGCCGAGGTCTCGATCCTTTGCAACTTTTCCTTCAACTCGTCATCGATGCCCGCCTTGGTTCTCAAGAGATTGGCGATGCCGAGAATCGGAGTGAGAGCGTTGTTGATCTCGTGGTTGGCTGTAACCGCCGTCTCCTGAATCCCCTCCACCTTGGCCGCGTCCAGAGACTTTCGATCCGCCGACACCTCTTTGGTCAATCCGGCCGCGGCGAAATTGAGCGCAAGTAGCGCGCAGAGTGCCTCCAGGAATAGATCCTCCGATATGATCGTTCGCGCACCTTCCTGCAAACCGATGACAGCGCCGAAAACCTGCGCTCCTCGCCGTAGCGGCAGGGTAAAAGAATGAATCGGCGGGCTGCCTGCGAACGACAAGTAAGCCGACTCCAACTGTTTCTCGCGCCGCATCCCGGCGTACAACTCCTTTTCGAGAGTCTGCAAACGCTGCCGGTCGACTTCAGACACTTCATAAACGGCTGCCAGAGTGGGCTTGCCCTTTTCATCCCAAAGATGCAACGCCGCGGCCGACAGGCCAACCAGCGCGGCAGCCTGCTCCAATGCCGTTTTAGCCGACGCCATGCCGTCCACTCCCGCCGAGCCGGCTACGGCCAACTGTCTGAGAATCTCGTATTTGCTGTTATCTTTACTCATCTTTTACACAAGTCGAAACTACCGTACAGGCCATGTTGAGCAAATCGAATGCCTCGCCGCCGATTTCCCGGGCGGCTGCAGTAAATCAGATAGTAGCCCTAAAGGTAAAGCCAGAGCGGCTTCTCCACCAGTCCTTTCTTGCGCAATTATTGAACAAATCCACCTTCCGCCCGTTGGGCTGTGCAGTCGCCTTCAGGTAATATGAGGTGAGACAACCACCAAATCATTTGACATTCGCCACCCGGAGCAATACATTTAGCGCTTTCCGGGCCGGCGCCCAAGGAGAAATTATGCTGGATGACCTCGTGCACGACAATTGCGGCGTCTTTGGAGTCTTTGGAAACGCCAAGGCGGCGGAGTTGACGTACTTCGGTCTCTACTCGCTACAACATCGTGGCCAGGAATCGGCCGGCATCGTTACTTCCGATCAGGGCACAATCCACATGCACAAAGGTATGGGAGAAGTGTCGGATGTATTCGGCGATGAGCAGACCATCAACAAACTCACCGGCAACATGGCCGTGGGTCACACCAGGTACAGCACCACCGGCGCCTCATCGCTCATAAACATCCAGCCTTTCCTGATCACCAACCGTCGCCGCAGTCTGGCGATAGCCCACAACGGCAATCTCACCAACGCGACGAAACTGCGCTCGCGGTTAGACGCCAGAGGATCGATCTTCCAGACAACTTCGGACACCGAAGTCATTCTCCATCTGACAGCGCGCTCCAGCAAGAGACGGCGGATCGACCGCATTTGCGATGCTTTATCCAGTGTTAAAGGCGCCTTCTCTGTCCTGTTCCTGACCGAAAACAGTATCATCGCCGCCCGTGACTCCCATGGCTTTCGCCCCCTGTGCCTTGGCAAGTTGCGCCGGTCGTGGGTGGTAGCGTCGGAGACCTGCGCCTTTGACATAATCGGCGCCCGTTACGTGCGTGACATCGAACCGGGTGAGGTTCTGGAGATTTCCGCGAAGGGTTTGCGCTCGCGGTTTCCCATGAAAAAGACAAGGGCGGCTTGCTGCATTTTCGAATATATCTATTTTGCTCGCCCTGATTCCAAGATATTCGGTGAGAATGTCGACAAGATTCGACGCCGTCTCGGTCGACGGTTGGCGCGCGAGCATCCGGTCGAGGCTGATATCGTCATAGGTATCCCCGACTCGGCCAACACCGCCACCCTGGGATATTCGGAAGAGTCCGGCATTCGTTTTGAGATCGGTCTCATCAGAAACCACTACGTGGGACGCACCTTTATCGATCCCCATCAGGACATCCGCGACCTGGATGTCAAAGTCAAATTCAACACTGTCCGGGGCGTGCTTCAGGGACGTCGAGTTGTGGTGGTGGATGATTCGATAGTGCGCGGCACTACTTCACTCAAACTGGTGAAGCTGATCCGCGAGGCGGGCGCCAAAGAGATCCATTTCCGAGTTTCCTCTCCCCCGATCATCTCTCCCTGTTTCTACGGCATCGATATGCCCACCCGGCAGGAACTGATCGCCTCAAGGTTGTCGCTCAAGGAAATCGAGCGCTACCTGCAAGTGGATTCCCTGCGCTATCTTTCGCTGAAGGGAATGCTGGCAATCAAGGCTCTGCCCGACACAAGATTCTGCGATAGCTGTTTCTCCGGCAAGTACCCGATCAAACCACCGACCATCAACGGCAAGGAACGGTTGGCCTTGAAGCGTGGTCACTCCGCCTGATCTCGCTCTGATCGTCTGGTGACATCACCAACATCTGCCGATAACCCCAAAAGATTCGGCTATTGACGTGTCGGCAACGACCCGTATATTATAAGGGTAGGTGTCAGATGTACCTGCCCCGGTCTTCCTCACCGACCGTCGACATGTAAGAAATCGAGAACGGCACGTTTGGAGAACCCATGACGATGAAATCAGCGATCACAGTTCTGATCGGCCTTGTTGTTTTGTTGGGCTGTTATGGCACCGGCGACGATGCCCTGGCAGCTTCCCGGCAATCGATACCTGACTACTCCTTTGATCTCATCCCGCGCCGAGCGGCGGAGAAATCGCAGTCCATGGCTGTCCACCCTGAGGCGATGGTATCTCACGTGGTTGTCAAGTTCGCTGAATCATCTCGGGCTCGGTTCCGGTCCGGACGTTTGGTGTCCGGCACCGGCCTTTCTCTGTCCGCTGCCGAGACCGCGCTACAGCCTTACATGGATGGCCGGTTTGGGCGTCTGTTCGCTGACTTTTCGGAAGCCAAGCTTGAGCGGGACAAGGAGGTACTTGAGGGTCGTTCACGTCATGAGTTAGCCGATCTTAATAGCTACTATCGCGTTGAGGTAACCGAGCCGGGAGCGGCCGAGCAATTGGTGCGGACGCTGAACGCGCTGGATGAAGTCGAGATCGCCTATGTCGAGCCCATGCCGGAAGTGGCCGAGGATATCGACCCGCCGACTCCGGATTATCAGGCCAATCAGGACTATCGCGAGGCGGCTCCGGACGGAGTCGACGCCGACTACGCCAACAGTCTGCCCGGAGGTGACGGCAGCGGCGTCAAAATTATCGACATCGAAGTCAATTGGCAAACAACGCACGAGGATATCGACAAAGCGCTGGGCGCCGTGATTGGGCCGTACCCCGGCGAAGGACAAACCAGCACCAACCACGGCACCGCCGTGCTGGGTGAAATGGTCGCCGGCAACAACGGTTACGGCATAACCGGTATCTGCTACGGCGCTGATGTCGGCATGGTGTCCGTCAGCACCATGTCCACAGCGCAGGCGTTATACACGGCCATCGACAACCTGCAGCCGGGGGATGTGATTCTTATTGAGTTGCACGCACCCGGACCTCGTTACAACTTCATGTCTCGACCGGACCAACTCGGATATGTCTGCATGGAATACTGGCAGGCCAATTATGACGCCATCCTGTACGCCTGGGCCAAGGGAATCACCGTCATGGAGGCGGCGGGCAACGGCGCTGAGGATTTCGATGATGTCGAACTGTACGGCCAGTTGTTCGACACCACCTATCGCAACTCCCACGCTATCATCATCGGAGCTGGGTACCCCGCAGCGGATGCGTCGAGCTTGCAACGGCTCGGGTTCTCCAACTTCGGCGAGCGGGTCAACCTTCAGGGCTACGGTACTGGCGTGTACACCTGCGGCTATGGATCGCTGTTCGACGGCGACGGAGACATGGATCAGTATTACACCGCATCGTTCGGCGGCACCTCGTCAGCTTCACCTATCGTGACCGGCGCCGGCGCCTGCCTGCAGGGTTACTACAAGACCAACCACGGCGCCGTGATGACATCCGACATGATCCGTGACGTGCTCGTAACAACCGGCACTCCACAACTGGGCGACACCTCTGAACATATCGGCCCGCGTCCCGACTTGTTCTCTGCCATTACCAATCTCTCCCCGCCCCCGTCGCTGTACACCCTGCCGATACTGATCGACACTTCGCTGGATGAGGGCGCCATTGCCACGACCGACGTCTGGTTGTTCAATCGCTCGATATCACAGGCCATTGATTTCAGCCTCACCGATAACGACAGCTTGTTCAAAACTCTGGGCGACTGGCTGTCGGCGGCGCCGACTTCCGGGACGGTATCGGCTTCAGACTCCTTGCTGGTAACTGTGACCCTGGATGCATCGGTCATCGAGGATCAGGTCGACCGGTACCGCGGGATGCTCACCATCGACTGGGGTCCATCGGGCGGCAGTCTCGACTCGGTGACCTGCGTTCCTGCCTATCTGACTATTCCGTGCGCTGATACAACCTACGTTGCGACCACTTCCGATGATCCGGAAGGACCGACCTTCCGATGGATCTCCGCCAAAACTTTGGGTGCACGGATTCCCTTTGACAACTTCTACCACCAGTCGGGCGGCAATCCGCTCGATGACGGCAGCGTCGGACCGCGCAACATCGGCTTCAACTTCCCGTTTTATGACACCACCTATAACCGAGTGTTCATCGGTGTCAACGGCGGTGTGTCATTCACCGACACCAACCTCAATGTCAACGGATACTTCGGCGGGCTCGATCTGCCGGGTGCGCCGTTCGCAACTTTTGTCGCGGCTTTCTGGAGCGACTTGATCTTCGACACCATCGCCGTACCGGAAGCTGGTATCTACATCTACAACGACCCCTCTTACGACACGCTGGTGATCGAATGGTATCGCCCGTCCAATTTCAATCTGGCCTCGGACACCACGATCAACTTCGAACTACTGCTGACTCAGGATGGAAGCATCGTTTGTCAATACCTGGACGTTGGCATCAGTGGTCTGGAACTCTCGGCGCTGGTTGGTGTGTCAGAGATCGGCTGCCATGGCCTTAGTCACGTTAATGGCGGCGGTATCCCCGAGAACATAGTTTCGGATTCCTCGTCTCTGCGCATCTTCTATACCGATCGTGAGTGGGTCATGTCCGGAAACATCGACGGTCAGACGGGCATTGATATTTCCGATTTGGTCTGGCTGGCAGACTTTATGTTCACCGGTGGCCCCGAACCGATCCCGTATGAATCGGGCGATGTCAACTGCTCCGGGAGCCCGATCGATATCGGCGACATGGTACACCTGGTCGACTGGATGTTCCTCAACGGACCGCCACCGTGCTACTACCTGCAGATGTTGTAAGGCATAGCACACGAAAAGTTCCCTCTTGAGTCTTGTAGGTCAGTCCACCGCGGCGGATTGTGATCCTGACGCACTGTCGAAACCGCAGGGGTTTCGACCTACGATTTCTGTTTGGCTATCAGTTTTCCAGTTGTTCAATCCGTTTTCTGAGTTCATCGTTTTCGGCGCGTAGTTCTTTGATCGCCTCAACGAGCACAACGGTGATTTTGTTGTAGGCAACCATCCCGTGGCCGTTGTTGTCATGGCGGACGATTTCAGGCAGAACCGCTTCGACATCCTCAGCAAGGAAGCCAACCTGGCGACCTTCGGGGAGGCGATACTCCTTGAACTCGTCGCGACGCCAATCATAACGCATTCCACGCAGGCCTTCGATGATATTCAGCGCGTTGTCGATCGGTTCGATATTCTTCTTGAGTTTGGTCTCAGTATACGAGACAATCTCTCCGGTGGCTACAATATTGCCGACCACATAAAGTGCTTCGCTGGGATACGCTGTCCCGATACCGACCTTGGCGCTATCGGCACTAGTCACTAGCGCGATCACCGGCGCTTCCGGGCCGGCGGCTGAACGCGGCCCACGCATCAGAACCACGCCGCTGTCAGGGGTGGAGCGTATTTCGGTGGACGGTCCGTCACCGCGGACGGCGGGTGTGAATTCTATGACAACTTCAGCCACGCCAGTGTTAGCATGCAAGCTGACCAAGGTGTTGGCGTCACCAGAGTGGGCATCAGTTACTACGATACCGGCATGAGAGGCATCTGCATTCACCGCCACCGAGGCTATTTCGTCTGGGCCTTCCCTGGCAAAGCCGACTTCAAACTGACTACTGGCAGCATCGGTCGTCATGTTGATACCGGGTCGACCTGGCGGCTCCGGCTGCGGGTTGAAAATGTAGATGCCGGGGCCGGCCCTACCGCCGGAACCGATGTAAACAAGTGAATCGCCATCGCTATTCTTTACCAGGATGGAGCCCTCATCGGTCTCAATGTCACCTCTGATACTGTGGGCTATCATAGCGCTCGGTACCGGGGCAAGCCGTAAACGCGGGCTGGATGGTTCCCCACCACCAACAGTGACCTCGACATAAACATCGAAGAACGAATTACATTGGAACGGGTCTATCGGATCGTTTGAGCCCAGGAGAACACTGAACATGCCGTTCAGGATCGGCACATCCGGATGAGTCTCTTCCCAGAGAAGGACTCCTCTGATCGAGTCATCGAAAAATGCGAAATGGATCGAGGAAGTACCGTCAGGCACCGGCTCGCCCGAACTGTCGGTCAGTCGACCCTGGTAGTTGATCAGTTGCGGCACGTCGGCAGATATGACGGCTGTCAACGTCATAGCCAAGGCCATGACAAGAAACAGGATTCGGACGTTCTTCATGGAATCTCTCCTGTGTATAGAGTCATCGTTTGTTGGTACCATTTGATGGGTGCAGAGCACTGTTATCGACAAATATACCTATTCAGGGCGACCTGTCAATGGTTTATGCTTGTCTGGCGCGGACTTACAGCGGCCTATTGCGGCGCGTCAGGCTGATAACGGCGCTGCCCAAGGCCAACGCTATCGAGACATACACCACTTGATGAAAAGCAGTGATGAACGTTTCGGATTCCGCCATTCCGGATAGCTTGCCGCGCAGAAACGCAAACAGGCCGGTCGACAGTGCGACGCCGACGGCCAGACCCAGATTGCGAGTAGTCGAGATAATTCCGGAGGTGGTGGCCCGTTGTTGCTGGCTGACGGCACCGATAAGAGCAGACGAGTTGGGAGTGTTGAAGATACCTACACCGATGCCCAGGAGCACCAGAGCTGAAGCCATGTACAAAGGAGTGGCGGACTGATCGAAACCGTGAAACATCGTCAACCCCAGAGCAAACAGAATCATGCCGCCGGTGGTCAGCTGGCGATATCCGATTCGATCGGAGATCCGTCCGGCCAGCGGTGCGGCGACGAACATGGTGATCGGCAAGAGAGTGAGATACAGCCCCACGATTTTCGGCGACAGTCCCCTGACATCCTGCAAGAAGAACGGCACCAGTATCAGCACTCCTGACAACGCGGTGAACATAAGAACCATCGCGAGCAAGCGGAGCGTGAAATCCTTGATGCGGAAGATCTCGAGGCCGATCAACGACCGCTCCGGCCGGGTTTCCAATCTGAAAAAGATCGTCATGGCCACTATCGCCACCAGCCAGCAGCCGCCGACACGCAAGTCCGTCAGCGGATACTCATCCACAAACGACAGCCCTAACATGGTGGTCAACAGCGCCACCGACAACGCCGCCGCTCCGGCCAGCTTTATCGGGGCCCGCCCGGTTGGCCGCGGAAACTCACGGAAGAAGGCGAAACACAACCCCAGAGCGATCAAACCAATCGGCAGGTTGATCACAAAGATAGCCTGCCAGGGAAAGTACTCCAGCAGGAAACCGCCGATGGGCGGTCCCGCCATCAGCCCGGCCGAAACCATCATGACCATCATCCCGATCCCCTTCCCTCTCTCCTCGGACGGAAAGACCTCAGCCACTAAGCCGGTACCGACCGCCTGAAACATGGCCGCGCCGACCGCCTGGATAACCCGCCCAATTATCAACAGATGAATCGACTGACTAAGAACGCAAATCAACGATCCGGTCACAAAGGCGGCATAGCCAAACTTGTACGCAAACGGATACCCCCGTCGCTGCGCCCAGGCGCCGAAGACCATCATAAGGGCGACCAGAGTGATGGCATAGGCCATCACCACCCAGGCGACAACATCGACCCGACAGTCCAGATCAGCCGCAATCGTCGGCAGGGCGACATTGAGAATCGACCCGTCCAGCGTCCCCATGAAGGTACCGATGGCTGCTATGGCGAAAAAACGGTAACGGTGAGCCTGGACGAGGTTTCTGTTCAAGGTTGGACCAATAGCTGTAAGTTATTGTCCTAAAAAAGATTGACAACTGTTTACCCTCACCATAAGCTTAACGGATGAAGCCGTCAACTTGTTTTTTGCCAGCTTAGGGTTAAACAGCGCGTGAATTGGAACGTCTCTATGGAAGAAGAAAGTTGACAAGTCGGGGTATGAATAAAACGATCCCCGAACTGGTTGAGGATTTCGTGAAAGGGGATGAAGCCGCCTTCACGGAGTTGGTCAGCCGGTTTCAGAAGAAGATTTATACGCTGGCGCACCATTTTCTGGGCAACCACCTTGATGCCGATGAGGTTGTCCAGGAAACGTTCGTGCGGGTGTACAAGAAACGTGAGGATCTAAAGAATGTAAATTACTTCTCGACCTTTCTGGTGCGGATTGCCACCAACTACGCGATTGATCTTCTCAGGAAACGCAAGGGACATCGCAGCATGTCTGAAGACACCGCGTCGTTGCCCGGTGAGGTTCAACTGGACCTTTCGCGGCGAGTGGCCACACCAAGCCAGATGTTCGAGCAGAAGCGGTTGATGGACGAGATTAACCGAGCCCTGGACCTTTTGCCGCCAAAGCAAAGACTGACTGCCGTTCTTCATGATGTTGAAGGTTACAGCAAGCCGGAGATAGCCGAAATCTTCAACTGTCCCCAGGCCACGGTTCGGTCGAATCTGCACATCGCCCGCATGAAATTGAGAAAAATTCTAAGGCAGCGACTCAGATTAAAGGAGCAAAAATGATCTGTCAGCATGCTTTGTCGCTCCTTGATGATTTTCTTGACAACGAGTTAGCCTCGTCGACAGCAGCAGAAGTCAAATCCCACCTTGACGACTGCACAACTTGCCGACAGGCGTATGACGAGTCTCGACGTCTCAAGGAGCTTCTCAAACGGACGCGTAATCGCGATCCGGGACAGGATTACTGGCTGGAGACCTCACAACTTATCCTGGCCAGAACTGTTCAGCGCAGCGATCCGGAACAGCCCTATGCCTTGCGCGAAACATCCTCCGACCCCAAAGGGTCATTCGTACAGGCGTTGGTTTCGCTGGCCGCATCGTTGGTGATTTTAGTGTCGGCACTTATCGTGGGCATGAACCAGAATCATGCCCCCGATGCCGCAACTCGCGGCGGCCCGGTGCTTTTCGGTAGTTCAGTCGATCAGCAGTTAAACGCGGGCAACTTCATTATCACCGAAGACGAACGACAGCGTCTGGCCAAGGGGATGCTGCTTCTTGGACCGCCCGGCCTTCTCGGCCATATCGGCGGCTTGACGCAGTTGAGAATTGTGATCACTGCGGAACACCAATAAGAGATTACGGGAGAGCCAAATTGAAAACCCTCACCACCGCCACGCTCACCGTCCTGGTCTGTGTTATTCTGATGGGCTGCGTCCAGGGGGACAAAAAAATCACCCTGCGCCTCAAGTACCAGCCCGGGATGAAACTGGTTTATGACCAAACGACCAAGAGCAGTTGGCAAGTTACCGCCGGCGACTCTCTCATCGAAGAGTCGTCCAATGTCTACGACGTGGGCATCACCTTTCACATCGTGTCCATAGCTGATGACGGCACAGCCGAGGTCTTGGACAGTTCCACCTGGTCGTACCAGGTGCCGTCAAAGGCCGATAGCACTCAGATGGAAACTGTGGAGCGCACCCGCGTCTCCACGATGTTCGTCCAACCAGACGGGAAGTATACCGATCTGGTGTTGTCACCCAATGAAAAGCTAAGTACCGTCACCTGGCTCAAGAGCTATTTCGAGCAGGGCATGCCGGTGTTTCCGTCCGGCGAATTGACAGCCGGCTACAGTTGGATGCAAACGACCAAAGTGATGCTGCCGGATGAAACCATGGACGCCTCGACCACCTATAGAATCAAGTCGTTAGCCCGTGAAGCCGGATACGACTGCGCCGTGATCGAGTATGAAGGTAACATGATCATTCCGGTGATCGCCACCGAGGAAAAGGGTTGCCTTCGCGAAGGGTACGACCAGATCAATATCAGCGGCGTCACGTACTTCGCCTACAAGGAAGGTATCGTTGTCCTTGAACGGCAGAACTGGCTCACCAACGGACACCGCGAAAGAACATGCGAGGGAAAGACAGACTACTATTTAGTGACAACCAAGTCTGATCTCGAGTTTGCGCTGGCGGAGTTTGAACGGCCGTAAGCAGTTTCCTAAACGCTCACCTCACCCGGAGCGACACACTCACGTCACCCTG
>CBDUZQ010000017.1:0-15903 GCA_965371755.1 uncultured bacterium | reverse complement strand
AGAAATCATCCGCTACCTCGACATGCGGGAGAAGATTCATCACCCCCTGGCTGTGATCGGCTTCGATCTCGGCGCCGACGCTGCTTTGCTGACGGCCCATGAGGATCAACGGATCGACCGAGTGATCGCCATCAACCCGTACCTGACCACCGATCGCATGCTCGGCTTACTCAGGCAACGACACGACAGCTACTGGTTCCCGTTCTACCGCACCATGATGTGGTGGTGGTACGAGCTCCGTTCCGGATACGCTGCGCCATACCGGGAGTTGGAGAGTATCGAAGGTGTTGCCTGCCGAACACTGCTTCTGGTTAGTTCGGACGCGACCGACGACCCGGAAGTGGAGCGGCTGCGCGAACTGTCGGACGCTGAGATGCTGCGATTGGAGACAGTGCCTACAGACGATAGCGAGCTGATGTATCAGATACGGTCGTTCATCACCGGTACGGATTAGGCCGGGATGGGATTGCTGCTTGCGGTGGGTTTCCAGATACTCGTGCCACACTCACCTTCTCTCGCCGTCCTCTGCATGCATCTTACGAGATAAACTAGAAACCCGGGGCAAGCCCCGGGCCACCCAGCCCTGAGTGTCCATAGGTCGCGGCCGAGACTGCACACACGGACGCAGCACCGGCCGAGGGCTCTCCTTGACAAAACAGTCTTTTGGCGGTATCTTTAAGTGGTATGACACCGCCTCACCGAGACCGCCATAATTCTCGCCGAGGGCCTGATGCTGAATAAATGCTGACTACATCCTGTATGCCCACCTATCTGCTGAACCGGAGATTGCCGCGCCATCGGCGCTAATCCCCATGCTATGAGGTTGCCATGTTAAGATCCGTTCTCACTTTCACCTTGCTGTTGTTGTCGCTGAGCACCATTGCAACGGCTGGAGACCTTTATGAAGTCGTCGTGGACAGCCGCGATGCGGCGTCGACTCTAACTGCCTGCCGCATCGACGGAGTGTGGAGAACGGACAACGGCTATTTGGTGCTGGTTGACGGCGCCGGTCTCGACCGTCTCAATCGGTCCGGTCTTGAATTCAAATTGGTAGCAACCGACGTGAAGCGTGCTGAGATGGCTATTGACTTGAGGCACGATCACTCTAACGTCGGCCGCTACCCGCTGCTCTATGAGGATGGTGAGTTACGGTTGTTTCGCGCCGATCCGATCGAAGCGTCGCGAGACGGTGAGACACCCGGTTTGGCGCCGCTGCGCACCGAGGGGATGAGCATCGTCTACCGCGAAAGCCGACCGCTCAACATGGGGCGCATGCAGCAGATGATGGATTTGGACTCATTGATCGGTCAGGTCCGGCAGGATTCGCTGTTCTCGTACAGCACCCAGTTGGAGTCGTTCATGTGGCGAGTCACCGGCACCAGCGGCAACTATATCAGTCGCAACTGGATCATCGACAAACTGGACGAGTTTGGCTACGACTCGATCGTTATTGATAGTTTCGTGACAGAAATCTACGACCGGCCGCGCAAGGTCTACAACGTGGTCGCCGTCAAACCCGGCGCCGACTACCCCATGCATGAGATCATCGTCGGCGGTCACCGTGACGCTGTACCCGGTTCTCCGGGCGCCGACGACAACGGCTCCGGCACCGTGGCTACTCTCGAAATCGCCCGTATCCTGGCCGACATCGACACCCGGATGACCTTCAAGTTCATTTTGTTCGACGGCGAGGAACAGGGATTGCACGGCTCATGGCACTACGCTAGCCAGGCGGCTGCGAGCGGTGACAGCATCGTCTTCATGGAAAACATGGACATGATCGCCCACTACGCCAACAGCGATCAGGCCAAAATATTCCGGGGCTCCAACGACATTTACGGTCCGCTGTGGCAGACTCTGGCCGATTCGCTGGACGGTATCGATATCACCGCTAATCTGCTCGGAATGAGCAGTGGTTCCGACCACTATCCGTTCTATCAGAATGGCTTTGACGCCATCTTTGCCCACGAGTATATCTTCTCGTCGGTCTACCATTCCCCCCGAGACAGTACGACGTGGATGAACTTCGACTACTTCACCCGCATGACCAAAGCGTGCCTGGCCACAGCATATGTCGTGGATGCGACCTACGAAGTGGCGCCGATGCTCGCTCTCGATCTTCTCGAAGAACCGGCGCCGATATTCTATCCCGACCTCGACACTCACGTCGTGATCTCGATATTGGAGTACGCGGGGGAGGAGATAGTGCCGTTCAGCGGGCAGTTGTATTATTCAGTTAATGAAGGTGCGTTCACGGCGGTGCCGCTCTCTGACCTGGGTGGCGGCCTTTACCGGGGCAACATTCCCGGCCAGGCCTGTTTCAGCACCATCGATTACTATTTCAGCGCCGAAGGCGTGTATGGCGGAGTGATCAACTATCCCGACCCGAGTCAACCGTTGATGACGATGGTGGCGACTGGTTATTCCGTTCCCTTTACGGACAACGCCCAGGAGGATCTGGGCTGGACTGTTGGTGGTAATACTGAACTCGGCGCCTGGGTACGAGGCGAGCCGGACGGCGCTTACGGCGCCCCGGGGCGTGACTACGACCAGAGCGGTTACTGTTACCATACCGGAGACGGCTACGGCACCGACGTGGACTATGGCATGACCAGCCTCACTTCGCCCGTGATTGATCTGACGACTGGCGTCGCCGTTCTCCAATATGCGCGCTGGTATTCGAACTCATCCGGCGCCGCGCCCTACAGCGACGTTTTCTCAGTTGGGCTGTCGCCTAATGGCGGCCAGAATTGGACCAATATCGAGACCGTCGGTCCGGTCGAGGGGGCCGATGGTGGTTGGGTATTACGTCGTTTGTGGGTAGAAGATATGATTCCGGGGGCGCCTTCACTTCAGCTTCGGTTCGCTGCCGAGGACGATGGCGATGACTCACAGATCGAGGCGGCAGTCGATGCTGTTCGGGTGGTCCAGTATACGTGCGATCCGCTGATCATCACCGAGCAGCTTCCCGACTGGACGGTCGGCATGGCTTACTCGCGCCAGTTGATAGCCGTTGGTGGCGAAGGCAGTTACAGTTTTGACGATTTGAACAATGATCTGGCCGGTAGCGGCCTGGATTTGTCGGTCGAAGGTTTGGTGTCGGGAACGCCGGTGGTTGAGGGGCTGATCAGTTTTACCGCCGAGGTCGCCGATAGCATCGGCCAGACCGACGCCAGGCTGTATGAGTTTTTGATCAACACTGTGCCGGAGGTCGCAACCACGTCACTGCCGGACGCCACCGCCGGTGTGCTGTATGAGCAGCAACTGGTCTCGACCGGCGGCACGGGCGCCGCGACTTGGTTCGATCTGAACGACGACCTGGTGAGCACGGGGCTGTCGCTCTCGGCTGACGGTATGCTTTCCGGCACTCCGGTTGACACCGGCGTCCTCATCTTCACCGCCCGGATCGAGGACGAAACCTCGGCCTTCGACGAACAACCGCTGAGTCTGCGCGTACGTATCTGGTTTGTCTGTGGCGATATCGATAACAGTGGGGCCGGGCCTGACATCTCCGACCTCGTCTATCTGGTTGATTACATGTTCAACGACGGACCGCCCCCAACCGTGATGGAGGCCGCCGATGTCAATAATTCCGGCGGCGATCTCGACATCGCCGACCTGGTGCATCTGGTCGACTATATGTTCACCGGCGGCCCACCGCCGGATTGTCCGTAGCCTGCTGCGTGGCTGGCGCCGCATCTCCGTCGGTCGGATTTGACAAAACAGCGTTTTATGGTATACTACTTACGGATTGGCAAATACTTTCTCACCGGTCCCACCAAGGACGGACACTCTGGTTAGACACATGGAACTGTCGCCGGCGAAAAACGCCATCGGATAGTTCCGTCCCACGATGGATAGGTTTGCCGAGAGGAAGCCAGTTGGCAGGTTATGGTTTACCGGACCAAGTGGACAACCAATTAGCCAAGGGTTGCCCATCGGTCTGAAACGACTTCTGAGGAGAGTGCACCTTGACACTGAAACGCTTGCCCAATGTCCAGACAATCTGTATCGCGACCCTAATTGTGCTTCTGGCGTTTGGGTCCCTTTCGGCGCAGGAGCAAACGGTCGGGCTGTTCATGTATGATACGTCAGCATACGAAGGTTACACTCTGTTTGCACCGATGCGCAGCACCACTACTCATCTGATTGATATGTACGGACGATCTGTGCATTCCTGGGAGGCTAGCTTTCCTCCCGGAAACTCTGTCTACCTACTGGAGAACGGGCATCTTCTAAGGCCGTCCCGTCCCTCCCTCGGCGGCGGCGGGCTGATTCAGGAAATCGACTGGGATGGGACCGTACTCTGGGAGTTCACCTACTTCGACTCCACCGTTCGCCAGCATCATGATGTCGAAAGGTTGCCCAACGGCAATGTTCTCATACTTGCATGGAAATACAAAACGATGGAGGGGGCCATTGCCTTCGGACGCGACACGACTTTGCTCCCCGATAGCGCCTTGTGGCCGGAGCATATTGTTGAAGTACAACCCACTGGACCAACTACCGGTGAGATCGTCTGGGAGTGGCACCTTTGGGACCATCTCATTCAGGATTACGATGACACCAAGGACAACTACGGCGTGGTAGCGGAGCACCCAGAGTTGGTGGACATAAACTTTGCCCTAACCGGAAACGCCGACTGGATCCACGCCAATGCCGTTGATTACAATCCGGAACTCGATCAGATCATCATTTGCAGTCGCCCCTTGAGTGAGTTTTGGGTGATCGACCACAGTACCACCTCAGCCGAGGCAGCCGGGCATACTGGCGGGAATAGCGGTATGGGGGGGGATATTCTGTATCGCTGGGGCAACCCTCAGGGCTATGACGCCGGGACCGAAGAAGATCAGAAACTGTTCCTCCCGCACGATGCGCAGTGGATTGAGCCGGGTTGTCCGGGTGAAGGTAATTTCCTGGTGTTCAATAACGGCGGCCAACGCATGTACTCATCCGTGGATGAGATCGAATCCACGGTCGACGGCGACGGCCTCTACCCGCAGCCTCCAACGGGGAGTGCTCACGGTCCCGCGGAGGCGTCATGGAACTATACGGCCGACCCGCCGGGAGATTTCTTCTCCTCTTTTCTCTCCGGCGCCCAGCGTTTGGTCAACGGCAACACCCTTATCTGTTCGGGGGCGGGCGGAACTTTCTTTGAAGTGACCTCGGAATCCGAGATCGTCTGGAAGTATATCAATCCCATGACGGCCGTTGGACCGACGGTGCAGGAAATTCCGGTCGGGAACAACAATGCATTCAGATGCTATCGGTATACGGCAAGCTACCCGGGACTGCAGGGCCGTGACCTGACTCCGGGCGCGCCGCTTGAGCTTTACCCCGTGACCATAGCCGGGACCGGGATGACTCCGGGGGCGCCGTTGGGAACCGACTCGGTAGTTATCACGACCACCATCTTCGCCGACGGCGGCGTGGCCGTCACCGAACTGTTCGTGGATACCGGAAGTGGCTTCATAGCTCACGGCCTGTACGACGACGGCGCCCACCATGACGGCGGCCCTGATGATTCGATCTATGGTGCGGTGCTGCCACCGATGACAACCGGCGGCATGGTCTCCTACTACGTTCGCGCCGAAGACAACGTTTCACAATCCGTCACCGACCCGGTCTACGCTCCAGTTAACGCCGTATACCGTTTCCATGTCGTACCGTGCGGCGATATCGACGGCAGCGGCGAGGGACCGGATATCTCCGACCTCGTCTTTCTGGTGGATTACATGTTCAACGACGGTCCTGAGCCACCGATTATGTGGTCAGCCGATCTTGACGGCTCCGGCGGTATCGACATTTCCGACCTGGTGTTTTTGGTCGACTATATGTTCACCGGCGGCCCGCCGCCGGTGTGTCAATAGGCGATGGCGCAAGCGCCCGTCGGTTGACGGTAGATTACGCTTCTGCTGCAGCCCCTCCGGTCTGCGCCAACTTCTTCTTATCACCCCGCAAAAGCGAAATCTTCAAAGCCGGTGGAGTTACCAGGGTGGTTATGATAACCATAATGACAACTGCCGAATAGGTACCGGTCGAAATCACCGGGTGACCATCGAGCATCAGCTTGGCGCCGATACCGGCAAAGATCAAGCCTACCTCGCCGCGTGGGATCATACCGAGACCGATAGCAATACGATTGGTCTGTTTGTCGAAAATGGCTAGCGAGCATACCTGCTTACCGAGAATTGCGGCCACTGTCAGCACTGCCGCAAAGCCCAGTATTTCTATCTGCGCGAAAGTGTTCAACTCGACCATCATCCCCATCCGTACGAAGAATATCGGTACCAGGAAAACGGCGATCGGCTCGATCAGATGGTGGATGTCTCGCTCCCCTTTTTCCCTGAACTTGTGATACTGTAATTCATCGAGAATAAGTCCGGCCGCAAAGGCTCCCACGATCGGGGCCAGACCAACCTGACCGGCCAGATAAGAGAGGGTGAAGCAGACCAGCAGGCAGAACGACAGGAACACGCCCTTGCCTTTCAGCCGGACCGCGAACCCGAAGTAGTGCGGCAGAACCCAACCACCGATGACGATGGCGCCGACAATGAACAAGACCGCCTTGCTGATAATCCACAGAATCGCTCCGGACGAGAGACCATCCCCTGCGCCGCTGTTAATGGCTGTGATTATCCCCGCCACAACAGCCAGAATCACCAGTCCCAAGATATCGTCGATCACCGCCGCCCCGAGAATGATTTTCGCCTCGCGCGTTTTTATCTTCCCTATTTCCTGCAATACGCGGGCCGTAATGCCGACTGATGTGGCGGTAAGTGTCGCGCCGATGAAGATATGAACGTAAATCGATTCCTCCGGTAGGAACAGATAGCCGACCCCCCAGCCCAGGAAGAACGGTACTACGACACCAAATATGGCAACCATGAAAGAGGCCATCCCGACTTTCATCATCTCTTTGACCGATGATTCGAGGCCGACCTCAAACAGCAAAATGATCACGCCCAGTTCCGCCAGCACTTCCAGGGTTATGTCATGTTTGAAGGGTTCCAGGACATCAATGCCAACCAGATAAAGATTGCCGATCAACATACCCAGGATCAATTCCCCGAGTACGGCCGGTTGCCCGAACCGCTCGAAAATATCGCCGCCTAACTTGGCCACCAGCAGTATTACGATTAATCCCAGCAACAGTCCCAGCACCGGGCCACCATGACCGTCCTCAGCGTGAGTCGCTTCACCTACGGCCGGCTCACCGGTTATTTCGGTCGTAGATCCAAAGGCGAGTCCGAATACCAGATAAACTGAGAGGATCGCCATCAGAATTATCGTTCGTCTATTGGTCAGGATTCGCACATTTCCTCCGTAGTCGAATAATCGTTCCTATGTTCAAAACTCGCGGCAAATTACAAGGCAACCCACCGGCCGGCAAGTTTTTTGTGGATGGCTGATCCGTTACTTCGGGTCTGCAATCCACTACTGAAGTGAATTGAGAAAAAGCCATCCCGGCCCTCATTCCAGCCGTTCAGAATCGGCCACATCTGTCGAAATATAGAATAATGGCCGTTTGATGCGGCAGAGAATGGAGAACTAACGTCCAACAGAGAATTATCGTATGCTTGCACTTGTCGGCGCTTTAGTTGTTATCGGTTCGGTTCTGGGCGGTTTCATGTGGCACGGCGGCCAGCCGATGGCCCTCAATCAGCCCAACGAGGTCCTCATAATTGGCGGCGCAGCCCTGGGCGCCCTGATTATTGCAACCCCCACGGCAGTGCTGAAGGCGCTGATAAGCCAACTCACCGGCCTTTTCGGGGGAGGCTTTGCAAAGAAGGACTACCTCGATGTTCTCGTGATGATGTTTGAGATCTTCAACGTGGCCCGCCGCGATGGTCTGGTTGGGTTGGAGAACCACGTCGAACATCCCGAAGAGAGCGAAATCTTCCAACGCTACCCTAAATTCCTGAAGAACCACGCAGCCATGGCGTTTTTTGCCGATACCATGCGTGTCATCATCTCAGGCGCGGTCCAGCCGCATGATCTGGAAGACCTGATGGATTCCGACATTGAAGCCATGCATGAAGCTGAGATGGAGCCACCAACAGCGCTGAGTACTACCGCCGACTCGTTGCCCGGTTTGGGAATCGTAGCGGCGGTGCTGGGCATCGTGATCACTATGGCGAAAATTGACGGTCCGCCGGCCGAAATCGGTCATAGCGTAGCGGCCGCCCTGGTCGGCACCTTTCTCGGCATTCTGGCCTGCTATGGTTTCGTGGGTCCGCTCGCTGTCAGTCTCAAGCACCGCGTGAATGAAAGCCGGCAGTACATCACCTGTATCAAACATGGTCTCCTGGCCTTCAACAAAGGTGTCGCCGGCGTTATTGCGGTTGAGTTTGCAAGGAGATCGCTTTTTGAGATCGTGCGGCCTGGCTTCCTGGAACTTGAAGCGGCCTGCAACGAAGCCAAGAAGAGATAGCGCGAATGGCCGACGGCAAAGAACAACAGCCCATAATAATCAAAAGGGTCAAGGGCGGCCACGGCGGAGGTCACCATGGCGGCGCCTGGAAGGTTGCCCTCGCGGACTTCATGACGGCCATGATGGCCTTTTTCCTGGTTATGTGGCTGGTCGGACAGAAGCCCGAGGTGCGCGAGGCGGTCGGTGGCTACTTCCGTGACCCCGGCAAGTTCCAAAGGGAGGGCCAGTCCGGCATCTTGAGTGGCTCGAGTTCAGTCATTCCCGTGGTCTCCTCCGATGTCGGGTTGAAGGCCAAGAAACCGGAGAGCGACAAGGGCCCCACCGATGTCGAGCGCAAGCAGATGAAAAAGGCGGCCAGGAGAATAATCGATGAACTCAACAAGCAGGAGGCGTTCAAGCGTCTCAAGAATAACGTCAAGATGCAAATGACCTCGGAAGGGCTGCGCATAATTCTAAACGAATCGGAGAACTCGCCCGCCTTTTTCGAGCCAGGCTCAGCCAAGCTGCTTCAGAAGAGCGCCGTCATCCTAATCACGATTGCCCGCGAGTTGGGTGAACTTGACAACCGAATAGTGATCGAAGGACACACTGATGCTCAATATGGGGGAGACAAGATTTACACCAACTGGGAGCTGTCGGCCGACCGAGCCAACTCCGCCCGTGAGTTGATGGCGGTCTCCGGACTCGGCGAGGACCAGATTCGAGAAGTACGCGGCTATGCCGATCGCTTCCCGATGATTATGCACAATCCCAACGACGCCCGCAACCGACGAGTCACCCTCCTGGTGCTTTACCGCTCCACCGAAACTGCCTATGACCAGCTCGAAGTCGGCGGCGACCTGCTGGCCGAGATCGAAGCAGAGGGGTAGGCAACAGGGTAACAGGCCACCTCTTACGCACCTCGTCCTCTCCTAACCGATCCCAAAAGAGCCGTAGGGCAGGATCCCTGCGATCCTGCCGGCCCCAACGTCGTGCTGAGCGCAGTCGAAGCATGACCTACGGTGTGGGCGCCTATCGCACACCGAGCGTCTTGAAAGTATCCTCTTGATTGGGGATTTAGGGGTGTGTTCTTCATCGTGGGCGGCAGATGTCCACATCTGCCCCTTATTTGGATGGCGCCTTGTCATATCGAATGTCCTGGAATCGTCGTTGCTGCGCGCGAGCGCGAAAAACAGGCTTGCCTGTGTCAAAAAACTGGCGTCGCGTGAACTTTCCCCTATATTAGACGATAGAAAAAGAAAAGAGACACCCCGGTCAAAATCGATCCGGGGCTTTTGTGCTGCCTGAAAGGAAGTGACGCACTGGAGACCAAAACACCCACGGCTGAAACAACGCGTGCGCTGCCGAGAGTCCTCGAGCGGTTTCGGGACTACGCACCATTTCACAAACTGCTGGCGGCAATTGAGGACGCATCCTCCCCCACCGTCACCGGTTTGGCCGGTTCAGCCGCGTCATGTCTAATCCACTCCTTAGCAGATCAGCTGCAACGGCCGATTCTGGTGGTGGCTTCCGATGCGGAAAAGGCCAATGATCTCTACGAAGACTTGCACTTTCTCATGGGGAGCGGTCGCGTCGGACATTTTCCATCGCGACAGATTCTGCCGTACGATTTTCGCGCCCCGGTGGGGGAGATTATGGGTCGTCGGATTTCCACGCTGGCCGGGTTGCTGGAAGGTCGCTTGCCGGTGGTGGTATGTTCAATCAGGGCGCTCATGGAGCCAACGATCACGCGTGACAATCTCACCGAGAGCATGATCAGTCTGAGGGCCGGCGGGGAAGTCGACCTGGACGAATTGGTAACGAGGTTGATCCGGCTGGGGTATCGACGTGTCCCGGTGGTGGAGGAAGTCGGTGATTTGGCTGTGCGCGGCGGACTGCTCGATTTCTTCACCCCCGACTCAGACGCGCCCGTGCGGGTCGAACTGTTCGGCGATGAGATCGAGACGATTCGCGAATTCGATGTCGCCACCCAGCGCACGCTGTGCCGAAGGAATGAAGTTCGGTTGTTGCCCAAACGGGAGATACCTATTACACAGGAATCCTTAGAGAGCTATCTGGAAATTCTTCCCGCTGAAGACGCTGACTTTATCCGCGCCCGTTACCTGAACGACCCGGAACTTCCGGGACTGGAATGGCTGTCCATTCTCTTTGGACTGAAGCAGGGCCGCTTGCTGGATTTCATCGATCAACGAGGAATCGTTTACATGCAGGGCCAGGGAGCGCTGAGAGCCGAGGCGGATACTGTTATGAACGAGGCAACCCTGTTGCACGAACGGTTGCGAGGTCGCCTCTCCAACCTGCCAACCCCGGAGCAGTACTACCAGCCTCTCAGCGACCTCTTCGCTGCCATCGATGAGCGTCTCTGCATCGACCAAGTGCCGTTTCGGGGTGGACGCGCGGGTATCATCGATTTCGCATGCAAACCTCATCCCTCCCTGGGGTCGCGACTGGACTTGCTGGAGAAAACCATCCGCGAATTCGAGTCGCAAGGGCTCCGCTACCTGATTGCCACCGCTACCGAGGGGCAGAGTTCGCGGCTGCGCGATCTGATTATGGAACGCATGTCGCTGGAGATACCTCCGCCTCTGGAGGTGGCCAACCTCAAGGGCGGTTTCGTCTGTCCCGCCGGTCGGTTCGGCCTGTTGACCGATCACGAGATTTTCGGTCGCTATCATCGCCGCGTCCACCGCAAGAAGTTCAAAGAAGGCATGGCGATTCAGGATTACTCCAACCTCGGCGTCGGTGACTATGTGGTGCATACCGACCACGGTGTCGCGCGTTACCGCGGACTGGAGACGCTGCTGGTAGACGGCCGAAACCGCGACTGTCTCACCCTCCAATATGCCGAGACCGACCGGCTGTATGTGCCCATCGAAGAATTCAACCGGGTCTCGAAGTACTCCGGCAAGGATAGCTCTCCTCAACTGACACATCTCGGCGGTCCCGGCTGGGAGAAGCTGAAGAAGAAGACCAAGAAAGCGATCGCCGACATGGCCGCCGATCTCCTTAAGTTGTATGCCGAGCGCAAAGCGAAAAGCGGCTTCTCATTCGGGGAGGACACGGTTTGGCTGCGGCAGTTAGAGTCATCGTTTGTGTTTGATGAGACGCCCGACCAACAGAAAGCCATCAACGATGTCAAGTACGACATGGCCGATGACAAACCGATGGACCGTCTCATCTGCGGTGACGTCGGTTTCGGCAAAACCGAGGTGGCCGTCCGCGCTGCATTCAAAGCTATCGAAGGTGGCAAACAGGTGGCGGTGCTGGTGCCGACCACTATTCTGGCGCAACAGCATTATCAGACGTTCGGCGACCGTCTCAAGGAGTTCCCTCTCAGAATCGAGATGCTCTCACGATTCCGCAGCCGCAAGGAGCAGCTTGAGGTCGTCGATGGTCTCGCTGACGGCACGGTCGATCTGGTGATCGGCACCCACCGGTTGTTCTCAAAGGACGTGTTCATTAAGGACCTGGGGCTTCTGATTGTCGATGAAGAGCACCGCTTCGGTGTCCGTCACAAAGAGAAGTTGCGAAGACTGAGGAGCACCGTTGACACTATTTCTATGACGGCAACGCCGATCCCGCGAACTATGCAGATGTCACTGATGGGTGCTCGCGATATGAGTTTGATTACTACCTCGCCCAAAGATCGTCTGCCGATCATCACGGAGATCGTTGATTTCGACCCGGGCATTATCGCCACGACTATTCTGCGCGAGATCGACCGCGGCGGGCAGGTGTTCTTTCTGCACAACCGGGTGCAAACGATCGACGCCATGTACAACTATCTCAAAAAGATCGTACCCCAGGCCGAGATCGCCATTGCGCACGGACAGATGCACGAGAAGTCATTGGAGGGGATCATGCTGGCTTTCATGCAGGGACGCTACGACGTGCTGTTGTGCACCTCGATTATCGAATCCGGCCTCGACATCCCCAGCGCCAACACCATTCTGATCAATCGCGCCGACCGATTCGGTCTGGCGCAACTGTACCAGATTCGCGGACGGGTCGGGCGCAGTTCCCGCCGGGCCTACGCCTATCTGCTGACACCACCGATTCGCAGGTTGAAAGCCGACGCCGTCAAACGTCTGCGTGCGCTGGAGGCGCACTCCGATCTCGGCAGCGGCTTCGCGCTGGCCATGCGTGACCTGGAAATCCGCGGCGCCGGGACAATCCTCGGCGCCAAGCAGTCAGGGTTCATTGAGGAGATCGGGTTCGACATGTACAACCGGCTGCTGGAAGAAGCCATCGCCGAATTGAAGGGTGTTACCATTCAGGCCTTGCCGGAAGTCAAACTGGAACTCGATTACGAACTGCATATTAGTGACGCTTATGTCAGTGATCGGCATCAGAAGGTTGACGTTTATCGCCGCCTGGCCGACGCCCGTACGTTGGATGACGTGGAGAAGATTCGCGATGAGGTCACTGATCGGTTCGGTCGGATGCCCCTGTCGACGGTCAACCTGATCGAAGCAACCGCGGTGAAGATAGCTGCGGCGGCATTGGAGATCGAAAAGGTGCGACTCAAGTCCGGACGCGCCAAGCTGGTATTCAACGAAGGTCGACAACTCAACCGTTCCGAGGTCGAAGCGTTCCGAAAGGCCACTGACTGTCCGCTGTCGTTCGACCTGGCGGGATGCTCTACGATCAAGATCGACCTGGGTGCGATCAACGTCGACAAACGCCTCAACTACCTGCGCAACGTGCTGTGCAAGATTGGGTAGGCAGCAAGCTGCATCCTCGCCCTGCCTTAAAGGCACCCTTCGACTGCGCTCAGGGTGAGGTTTCGACAATTGACTATAGATTGCCGCTCCGCGGAAGAGGTCACTTATGGCCTCGCAATGACCGGAATGTCGCTCTTTCAACAACCTGCGCGTTGCAACTAGTGGAAATACCTTTTGTATAATTCCGGATTTGTGCTATATTTTTAGCAAAACGTACCTACTTCTCGAACCGGAGAAAAAGATGAAATCAGTTTCTGTTCCACTCACAATCATTGCCTCGCTGACACTGCTCCTGGGGACTGCTGCCATCGCTGACCCACCGACGAGCTTCGATCTACGCGATGTCGGTGGCACCAATTATGTCACCTCGGTCAAGAGCCAGATCGACGGTACTTGCTGGACGTTTGGCGCCATGTCCGCCATTGAGGGCAACCTATTGATAACCGGCAACTGGGCGACCGCCGGTGAGACGGGAGAACCCAACCTGGCCGAGTATCACCTTGATTGGTGGAACGGATTCAACCAGCACAACAATGACGACACCGATCCACCAACTGGTGGCGGTTTGACGGTTCACCAGGGTGGTGACTATCGAGTCACGACGGCCTATCTGACGCGTGGTGAGGGGGCGGTACGCGACATCGACGGTCAATCTCACACCCCGGCGCCACCGAGATCGGACTCCTCCTGGCACTACTACTATGCTCGTGATGTCGAGTGGTTTGTCGCCGGGACCGATCTGAGCAACATCAACGTGATCAAAGAGAAGATTATGTCTGATGGTGTTATCTCCGTGGCCTTCTGCTATGATGGTTCCTTCATATCCAACTACATTCATTATCAGCCACCCAGCAGCTCTCTGGATCCCAATCATGGTGTGTCGGTGGTCGGCTGGGATGACAACAAGGTCACCCAGGCTCCGCAGCCGGGTGCTTGGCTGGTCAAGAACAGTTGGGGAAGCGGCTGGGGTTTGAACGGATACCTCTGGATTTCCTACTATGACAAACATTGCTGCCAGCATCCGGAGATGGGCGCGGTCTCGTTCCAGAATGTAGTGCCGATGCTGTACGACTACGTTTACTATCACGATTATCACGGCTGGCGCGATACTGTCACCGCCGCTACCGAAGCCTTCAACGCCTTTACCTCAGAGGGCAACCATGTCCTGGAGGCGGTGAGTTTCTTCATTGCTGCCGATAATGTAACCTACACGGTCAGGATCTATGACCGCTTCGAGAGCAACGAACTGCTGGACGAGTTGACCACCACCAGCGGATTGCTTGAGTTCACCGGATTCCATACGATTGATCTGGACTCCTCTCTAATGATAACGGCAGGTGATGACTTCTACGTCTATGTAGAGTTGTCCGCGGGCGGTCATCCGTACGACCGGACCTCCGATGTACCGGTCCTTCTCGGTGCCGATTACCGCGTTACCGTGGAGTCGGATTCCGATCCCGGCGAGAGTTTCTACCGTGTTGGAGGTAGCTGGTACGATCTGTACGAGGACGACAGCACCGCCAACTTCTGCATCAAGGCTCTCTGCACTGAGGAACCGCCGCCACTCAATATCAATTTCCCGAACGGCCTGCCTGAAATGATAGCGCCGGGCGTTGAGACCACCTTCATCGTCGAGATCGAAGATGCTCTTGAATCCTATCTGCCGGGTTCGGGTATGCTGCACTACCGCTATCATGGCGGCAGCTACCTGACATCGACGCTGACCTCGCTTGGCGGCAACCTGTACGAGGCTACGCTGCCTCCGGCTACCTGTGAGGCAACGCCGGAGTTTTATGTCAGCGCCGAGGGTGACGGCAGAACTACTGTTTTGAATCCTCCCGCAGCACCGTCAGTGGTTTACACTTGTGTCGTCGGGACGGTTACCACGCTGATGACGGAGGACTTTGAGAGCCCGACCGGGTGGACAGCCCAGAACCTAGGGGCCACCAGCGGTGACTGGCAGTGCGGTGTGCCGGTCGACGACCCGGGTTGGGACTACGACCCAGCCACTGACGGCGATGGCAGCGGTCAGTGCTATCTCACCCAAAACCAGACCGGCAACACCGATGTGGATGACGGTGCCGTGCGTTTGATCTCGCCCGTGTTCGACATGGCCGATGGCGGCAGCATTGCGTATGAGTACTACTTGTTCCTGACCAACAGTAGCGGCGCTGATATGCTCCTGGTGGAACTGAGCAACGATGGCGGCGTCTTCAATTGGACCGAAATCGCTCGCCACGATGTTAGTGGCGGACTTTACTGGCATCACCACGAAATCACTGAGGATGAATTCGTCACACTGGGTGTCAGCTTCACCTCCACGATGCAGCTTCGCTTCACCGCTAACGACGGCGATCCCCAGAGCATTGTTGAGGCCGGAGTAGATGGGTTAACGATTACGAAGTTCAGTTGCGAGAACCCGTGGATCTGCGCTGATGTCGATGGTGACGGTGAGGGACCGAACATTGCTGATTTGGTTTATCTGGTCGACTATATGTTCAACAGCGGCCCGCCGCCGCCGCATCCGCCGTCGGTTGATTTTGATTGGGACACCGAGATTACGATCGCCGATCTGGTTTATCTGGTGGACTACATGTTCAACGACGGTCCTGTGCCGGTGTGCCAGTAGACGGCCAAGCGTAAGGGTGTCAGCCAGAGACGGCTGACACCAGGATCGGCGCGCGTAGCGCATGAAACCCATTTATGGGCGGCTTGACCGTGTTGCCTGTGCGGTCAGGCGTTTCT
>CBDUZQ010000016.1:0-16429 GCA_965371755.1 uncultured bacterium | reverse complement strand
TCCAGAGAACCTGACCTACGAGACCTGCCGCGAAGGGCAGAAACTGCTCCAATAAAGCCTTAAGTTGGGAACTTTCAGTGTTTTGTTACGAGTGCGGGTCCCTGCCGGCGCAGAAACTGCGCCCCGTAAATTACTGCTTGACAAGCGTATAGTATTGTAGTATCATAAAAGCGGCAAGTTATGCGAATTTCGAATTAAATACGCAGATTACGCGAATTCTTATGTTTCTCCGCCGTGTTGTAAAACGGGTGGAGCAAACAAAAGGAGGCAAGGCAAATGAAAAGGCCAAGAACGATAGCAGCGATTTTGTTGCTCTCGATCGCTTTTGTATGCTTTATCTCCGCTCCCGTGTTGTCCGGTGGTGGTGACCCCTGGGATGTCGATGGCGATGCTCCAGACGATGGGTCCGGCAGCGATGATGGCGGTGACGATCCTTTCACCGATGAAGAATCGGATCAGATTGACGGCGGTTACAATCCTGACTGGCTGTCCGGCCTGGTTTTTGGGTGGACCTATCAGTTCATCACATATGTTATAGGTGATGAGGATACGTCCTCTGATTCGATGCGGGAAGTGGAGGAAGTGAGCAGCGGCAGTGCAGCCGCCAGATAAGTTCAGCGATCGACCGTAGGAAGAAAACAAAGCGTAGGGACACCTAAGAGACCGATGAATCTTTCCTCACCAAAGATCAATTTTGATCATCGGCTGCTGGCGATTGAAGAGCAATTTCGCCAGAGGAAGTACCAACACTCGGTGCGCGAGTTACGCCAACTGGGCGAGCACGAGTTTGAACCGCGCGCGCATGAAGTTGGTCTGTTTCTGTTGCTGTCTGCTGACGGCAGCTTCGCTGAGGGTAACTATAAGAGAGCGGTAGAAGATGGGCTGCGGGCGGCCAAAATCCTGGCCGAATTCCCGCTGAATCGACGCTATGGCAGAGTGCAGTTAGTGCTTTCCAAAGCCTACCTGATGCTTGGTGATCGTAAGAATGCCGAAATGAGGGGTCGTGACGCTGTGGCGGCCTACCGACGGGCCAACGAAATCGATGGCCAGGTGGATTCGTTCAACCAGTTGGCTGGTATCGCTTACTTGCGCTGTGATTACCCTGCGGTCGTTGGGTTCCTTGAGAATGCACTGGCTATGACCGGTGACAATCCGCGCAAAGTGGCGCAGTTGACCGGAAACCTTGGTCGTACTCGCATTCGCACCGGGCAGTGGGCACAGGCCGAACTGGACCTGAGCGGCTCGGTGAAATACAGCCATGACAACCACGAAGAGATCTCGGAGGCGATGAATCTGCTGTCGCTGGGACTTCTTCAGGTGCACCGTCGCCAGTTCGTGGTGGCCCAACGTAGTCTTGACGCAGCATTGGAAATCGTCAACCGGCTCGACCTGAAGTATGAGCGAGTTGTCTATCTGGAGTACACCGGTGAGTTGGCCTTCGAGAAAGGGGACATGTTCAAGGCCAAGGCGATCCTCAGCGAGGCGTATCGCCACGGTCTCACTCTTTCGTCGTCGTCGGCGCTGGTGTCTCAGTCGGGACGCCAGTTGGCCGATGTAGAGTTGGCTCTTGACAATTTCGACGAGGCTATGAAATACGCTCAGATAGCGCTGGAGACAGCGCTGCAACTGGGGGAGAGGCTGGAGATCGGTCTGTCGCGCGCTGTGATTGCGCGTGTTTTCGCAGTCCAGGAGGATTTCGAGTCGGCCCTGGAACAGGGCCGGTTGGCGCTTGAAGTTCTCAGAGGGATTGGTGACCCGTACCAGCTGGGGCGTACTCTGTTGGTATTTTCGGATATTTGTCTGGCCGCTCAGACTGAGGAAAAGGATAAGATACGAGCGGTCCTTGATGAGGCCCACCGCATATTCAGGAGGTTGAAGCTCAACTACTGGATGAGTGAAGCCAACTTCAAGGCGGGTGTATTCGCCTGTCAGTGCGGCGAGTTGGCTGCTGGATTCCGCAAGCTCAGCCGGGCTGAGAAGGGGTTCGCATCGCTGGGCGCCAACACCAGGGTTAGAGCGGTCGCAAACTATTTGCGCACTTTATCGGAGCAGGCCGTGGCGCTGTCGATCTCGGACGACAACGAATTCAAGATTTTCGGTAACCTGATCAGCCCGGACGAGTTGACCGATCTCCAATCGTCACAGATGGAGGCGATCCTGTCGGTCTTGTTGGAGAAGACAGGTGGTGAACGAGCACTGATTTTCGTGCCTGACTCTTCGGATCATCCGGTGATTGCCTCCTTCCCGCTCGAGGCCGGGCAGGCCAAACGGTTCACTGATAGTCTTGGCGGTCTGTTAGGCGAGGAGATCGCCGTCGACCGGCCCACTTTGCTTTTGGATTGCCGCCGTGATCCTTTCATCAACGAACTATTCACGGATGTAGCTGATGTTGTGGCCAGTGTTATTGTGGTGCCTTTCAAAACAAGTGATGGCTCGGCCGGGTATCTCTATCTCGACCGGTTGTCACAGGACAACTGTCTTAATCCGTTCAATCAGACACAACTGAATTTCGCGGTCGGCTTCTCCGATCTCATCGCATTCAAATGGACTGAGATCCAGAAGAACAAGCTATTAGAGGACAACCGAAGGCTAAAGAGTCAGTTGATGGAGGAAACCGCCTTCCCGAACATCATCACCGGCAATCCCGATATGCTGAGAATGCTGTCCCAGGTGAGGCAGGTGGTGGACTCCAACATCTCGCTTTCTATCGAGGGTGAGACCGGCTGTGGCAAGGATCTTCTGGCCCGAGCCATTCACTACAATTCAATTCGGAAGAACCATCGCTTTATCTCGGTTAACTGCGCCGCCCTTCCGGAGTCGCTTCTGGAATCGGAGTTGTTCGGTTATCGCAAAGGGGCGTTTACGGGCGCCGACCGTGATAAGCCGGGCTTGTTCGAGGAAGCCGACAACGGCACCTTCTTCCTTGACGAAATCGCCGACATGCCGCTCAGTATCCAGGCCAAGGTGTTGCGGATACTTGAGGAAAAAGAGATCGTTCGACTGGGTGAGACTACGCCGCGTCAGGTCGATGTGCGCATCGTGTCGGCTACCAACAAGGATCTCAAAGAACAGATGAGCGCCGGTCTGTTTCGACAGGATCTGTATTATCGGTTGTCCGCGATGACTTTCAGATTGCCGCCGTTGCGCGAACGTAGAGAAGATATTTTGTTGTTGATCGAGCACTTTCTCGCTCCCACCGGTAAGAGATTGTCCCCGGAAGTGGCGAAAGCATTAGTGGATTACAGTTGGCCGGGTAACGTGCGTGAGCTCGATAATGAAATCAAAAAGGTAGTGCTGTTGTCCGGCGATGACGAGGAAATCGCGTCCCATCTCCTGTCGAGCAAGATTAGCGAACAGTCTTCTGCTGCGAACGGAGGCAATGGTGACGACCAGGCAGCTTCAGCACCTCCGGATGTCATTGAGTTCAACGAGCGGTTTGGCCTGTATGATTACCTGGCCGACCATGAAAAGACCTTCATCCTGAAGGCTTTGATGGCCAAACGTGGCGTCAAAAAACATGCTGCTGCGTTCTTGAATATCCCGGAGTCGACCTTGCGTCTCAAGATCAAGCAGTATGATATCGACCTCGCCCAATACAAACGTCCCTCCTGACCGTGGGCGGCAGTCCCCCCCCGTCAGCCCCATGACGACTAATACAGCGGATGACGACTCATCCGCTTTTTTTGCGGGTGGTAGCGGCGCCACCCGACGTGTGCCGGCCTTTGGATGCCGGTGCGGTAGACTCAGACGTCCACCGTACACAATTGCGCCCCCCTTCGACTCCGCTCAGGACAGGCTTGGTTTCGACCTTGACTTAGAAGACAGAACCTACGAGACCTCCGCTCAGGGTGAGGTGTGGAGCGCGATATTGAGGGCGGTCAGGGTTTGCAGCGGTATAATCTGTTACTACCAACATACATAACGCGGCTGGGTCGCAGGGCAGTTTTTTCTCAACTAACGGTTGACATTCTGATGGATTCTGGTATAATGACGGTTGACGAGGACTTGGGTAGATCGTCCACTGGTAGCTCCCTAGCCCCCTCTACCATCGATCTACCCGCCCTCTTTTTTTGTGCCCCCGTTTCTCTGTCTCCCCAACCCGACCGCACCACAGAGCCGACCGTGGTCTATAGCTGAACTCAATATAACAGCAGTGATTGTCAGATCGTGTCAGTCAAAGTTGTTCGCATCCGGCAGATGTGGACATTTGCCGTTCACTTAGTATTTGTAGGGCAGGATCCCCGCGATTCTCGCTAAGGCGTTGTGGAAAAACAGCCTTAAGAACCACCGGTTCACATCCGCCGCCGCGGACCTTCGGCGAACGCAGGAACCAGTGGAACATACAAATGCTGGGAGTCGAAGGGCGACGTACTCTGTGGGCAGATACTGGATGCCCTGACTTCACAAACGAAGGGCAACAACCTACTAAGGGTTAATCGGCCTCGCCTTCGGCTGAGCCGGGCTTGCGTTGTGCCCCGATCGTGTGTAATATGTTGCCATGTCCAGGCTGCTCTTTTATCGTCAGTTTGCGTGTGACCCGCATTACAATATGGCCGTCGATGAGTGGTTGTTTGATCGAGCCCGCAGTGCTCCGGGGTCGTTGTTCGTTCGTTTGTACAGTTGGGCTGAGGGTGCGATCACCTTCGGGGTCAATCAGGACATGGAGCGTGCCTTCGATTCTTCCCAACTGAACGGCACGCCGGTGATACGTCGCATAACCGGCGGGCGTGCTCTCTATCACGACTGCTCTGAGCTAACCTACAGCATTGCCATCAATCTCTCCGGGTGGCGCGGTCGCGAATGGGCGACGGGTAGGTCGAGTTTTTACCGCGCCGTGGCTGAGGCTCTGGCCGAATTCGTAACCGTCATGGGCAAAGACGCAGGCTACTGTCGGCGTTCGGCTGAGAGTAATTCGCGTTCTGATTTTTTCCACAAGGCGGCCTGCTTTGCGTCGGTTTCGCGTTATGAGGTGTTGGCCGAAAGCGGGAAGATTGTGGCTTCGGCGGCGCGCCAAATTGGGGATACCATCGTGCAGCACGGATCGATCAAACTTGACGGCGTGGCTTACCATCCGGCGCTCTACTGCCCGGCGGTTGACGGTCTCTCGCATTCGGTTGGTTTGCAGCCGCTTAGTGGCCCGCGTTGGGAACTGGCGAGTGATATCTTCCCCAATGTGCTTAGTCGTCATCTTGGTATTGATCTGCGGCGGGGTGAGTTCGACCTTCAGGAGTCGGCCGAGTTGGATAGCCGAGCCAAGTTGGTCTGTGGAGCAGCTCTAAGGCAGAGGATTTTATTAAACAGTTGACCACTCTCGAGAGTCTATGGGTGTGGCGCAAGACGTTGCGGCAGGCAGCGGTTGACGGGAAAAAGCGCTTGACTTTGCCGGCGTCGATGAGCTATTATAGTTGCTTGAAAGCGGATTCCGGTTTGGACGATATGTCCTGGGAATCCTTGGATTTTGGAGACTTCAGGCGGACCAGTAGGTAACGGATCAGGACTGAATCGTCCGGTTCTCTTACCGAACAGAGTCGGCTTGGAGCGTGACATTATTGGTTGGGAAACAAGTAGAGTTGTCTCTGCACATATCGTAGGAGGAATGGTAATGCCTTTCGGGCCCAGGAAGTTTTTGATTTCGTTCGTGGTCCTGGTGCTGGCAATAGCGATCGGGCCAGTGAACCTTTACGCAGCGACTGTGGGACAGATTAAAGGGACTATCACTGATAAAGAAACAGGCGATGTGGTTCTCGGTGCATCGGTCATGGTCGTCGGCCTTGAGGGGGTCGGTGCAATGACCGACTTCGAGGGCAAGTACATCATCCGCCGCATGGAGCCGGGCAGCTACACCGTGCGCATCACGCACCTCGAGTACAACACTCTGGAAGTCACCGAGGTCGTAGTCAAGTCTGATCTGACTGTTGAGGTGACCCAGGCGCTGGAGAAGAAGATCGCTAAGTTAGACAGAACCATCACTGTTAGAGGTGAACGAGACATTATCGAGAAATTCGAGACCTCCAACCAGGTCTCCATCTCCAAAGAACAGATTATGTCTCAGCCGGTCACGTCGGTGGACGAGTTGCTGACGCAGGTGGCTGGTGTGGTTACCAACGCCTCCGGTGAGATCTTCATCCGAGGCGGTCGCGCCGGTGAGGTTGCGTACATCGTTGATGGTGTGCCGATCGGCGATCCGCTCGGTGGTTTGGGAGAGGTGGGCGCCAATCTTTCGTTGGTTTCCGGTTCGATTCAGGAGTTCACGGTGATTAAGGACGGGTTTGATCCGGAGTATGGCAACGCCCTTTCCGGTATTGTCAAGATCACTACGCAAACCGGATCGAAGGACAACACCCGGATTAACATGCAGTTCATCACCGATGATTTCGGCAACAAGTCCCTTAATAAGTATTCACGTAACAACGATTTCGTGCGATTCTCCGTAAGCGGTCCGGACCCGATTTTCAAGAACAAGATTCTTCCGGCTTTGGGGTTGAGCTATATGGAGGATAAGGAGTTAACGTACTACTTCTACGGTCAGGTGGACAAGGATGACGGCATCTATCAATACGAATCGTACGACACGCCGATAACTCGCCGGAACTACGGATCGTTCAACCTTCTTGGGTTTGACATTCCTGAGCGCAAGAACAACCAGTACTATTATGTGGGCAACGTCAGGTTCCGCCCCTTGCAGAATTTGAGGTTTATCCTTTCGTACCGGAACTCTCAGACGCGGTACACTCATTTCAATTGGAACTATCGCTACTCACCTAACACTGCACCGGTGCAGACGGAGCGTTGGGAAACGTTGTCGCTGGAGGTTTCGCAGTCTGTCTCTCGTAGCATAAGCTACGAGGCGGTCATGTCTTATTCGAAGAACAGCCTGACTCGTAAGCCGGGAGATCCCAACAATCCGGGGCATGGACTGGAGCCCGATAAATTTCGTCTGAACTCGGAGTGGGAGGATTTCGATGATCGTAACCACAACGGTGTTTATGACGCCCCGGAGCCGATCATCAACCTGTTCCCGGACACGGCGACCTACGGATACGATTTCACCGGTCCCGCCTATACTTTCGGTGAAGAGTACCTTTGGGAACTCAATCAGCAGGGCGGTTTCGACTTTCCGTCCGATTTCCGTTTTAATGACAACGGTATTATCGACAACCTTGAGGGTGAGCCGTTTATCGACCTGAATGGGAACGGTGTCTGGGACGAGGGAGATTTCCTCAGGGATAAGAACGGTAATGGGGTGCTCGACGGTGATCGTATCGGCCACATCAACAACCGTGATCCAGAGCCGTACATCGACGGTGATTCGATCGTAGGTGAGGACTTTACCGATATTAACGGCAACAACATCTATGATCCCGGCATCGACCTGTTTGTCATGTCGGTCGGTGATGATAACCAGGATCTCAACGACAATGGCAGGCACGACGGTCCGCTGGATCCCTGGGAGCCGGGTATTCCGTACATCGACCGGAACGGCGACGGCATCTTCAATCCTTCTAATGCCCGTTACGATCAAGGCGAGCCGTTTACCGATATGAACGGCAACGGTCGCTATGATTATGGTGGTTCTTCGAATTTCCTAAACCCGGGCAGTTACGACGAGACAGCAATGTGGCACTATCATAACACGAACACCTATCGGTTGGAGGCCAAGGTGTTCTGGCAGTTGGGCTCTCACGAGCTCAAGGGTGGTGTTGCGATGCAGGCCAACGAGTACGACTACGAAGAAATCGAAAAGCCGTACTATCCCTACAGCGGACGCGACGACGGAGGGCCGTACCCGGGGCGCGGATCTTTCCGGGACATGTTCCATTATGAGCCGTACCAGGGTACGGTGTACTTCCGCGATAAGCTGGAGTACGGATCGATGATCGCGTCGCTGGGTTTCCGGTGGGATTTCTTCCTGCAGGATCGCTATGGTCTGGTGGAGGTGGCCAAGCAGGATGATCTGGGCTCCGGCACGATCTTGGGTGACCGTCAGAAGTTCTCACCGCGTATTGGTTTCTCCTATCCGATCTCCGACAAGGCCAAAATCCACTTCAACTACGGTCACTTCTTCCAGCTTCCTTTACTCGAGCGGATGTACCGTCGGAATACTTCCTCGGTGGCTCAGAACGTTGTTATCGGTAACTATAACCTCGATTATCAAAAGACTATTCAGTATTCGTTCGGTGTCAAGTACGCGATGTCTGAGAACTATTCGCTGGATGCCTCGGGCTATTTCAAGGACGAATTTGATAAGATTAACTCTGCGCAGGTTCAGGTTGGTGGTTTGACGCGTCAGCAGTATCAGAACAGTGACTATGGCCGCAGCCGTGGCTTTGAATTCACTCTCGAAAAGCGAGGCGGCGGTTATGTCAATGGTCAGTTGAGTTACACCTATGCTTTTGCTTTCGGCAAGGCGTCGCAGACTAACCAGAACTACATGAGCGATTTCGAACTCTCACGTGAGCCCCTCTCCGAGTCGGCACTCGATAACGATGTTCGGCACCGCATAAATGGCAATATTCAGGTGTTTGTGCCCAGTACGGTCAAACCCCGCCTTTTCGGTCTGCCTATCCCCAATGGCTGGTCGCTGGCTCTCAATTGTATTATCGAGAGTGGGCGTCCTTTTACTCCGGATCGGTCGTACCCGAACCTGTCGTTGACAACCGGTGAGGACATCCAAACCAACTCGATGCGCATGCCGGGTGTTTTCAATATCGATTTCCGTTTCACCAAGGACTTCGAGTTCATCGGGATTGATTACAGTGTGATCATGTGGGTAGAGAATATCTTTGACAGCCGCAATGTCAATACGGTTTACAACAACACTGGTCGACCTGACACCCGGCAGAATCAGAGTCAGATCATCAAGGGAGGCACGCCCTACGACTTGAACCCGTACAACTGGGATTACGGTCGGCAGGTGCGCCTGGGACTTGAGGTGAACCTGTAAGCAGCACGATATGAAGAATAGATATGAATGACACAATAGATGAGGATGAGATGCTTCTGAAACATAAAAGATCGCTGCCACTGAGACCGCCAAGGTATTCAAGAACAGCGCTTCTCGGACTGGTATTGTTTTGTGTCGGCGTCGCATGGATGCCTCACAACGCCATGGCTCAGGCCAAAGTAGGCACTACCGGCGCCCAGTTCCTGGAGCTTGGTGTCTCGGCGCGGGCGATGGGTATGGCGGAGGCCTTTACAGCGGTCACGGACGACATCATGGCGGTATACTACAACCCGGCCGGTCTTACCTCGCTCTATGGCCGTGAGGTGGCATTCACATACATCGATATGCCGGCCGATGTCGGCTACGGTTTCGGCGCCATTGGTCTGCCGCTGGAATCAATCGGCGGTGTTCTGGGAATAAGCGCCTACGGCTTGTCCTCCGGTGAGATGATCGAACGCACCTGGAGCAAGGGCCAGCAAGAGGGCACCGGGCGAACTTTCGGATGGAACGACTTCGCTATGGGTGTCAGCTATGGCCGGTATCTGACCGACCGTTTTTCGGTGGGTTTCACGGTCAAGTTTGTCGGTCAATTCGTTCACGATTACAGCGCCAGCGGCTGGTCGGCTGATGTCGGCACTATGTACGACACCGGCCATCGCGGCTTCAGGATCGCTATGATGATCAGTAATTTCGGGCCGGATATGACCATGATCAGCCAGTCTTATCCGTTACCGATCAACTTCAGATTCGGTGGTTGCATCAACCTGGTTGAACAGACGGATCATCTGGTGACCTTCGCGGCCGAGGGCTCCCACCCCTCGGACAACCTCGAGAAATACAACACCGGTTTGGAATATACCTTTCGGGACCGTTTCTCACTTCGCGGGGGGCACCGCTTCAATTATGACGAAGACGGCTTCACGGCCGGCGGCGGTCTTGCCTTGCCGTTCGGAGAAGAGAGTGAGATTCGTATCGATTATGCCTACCAGGATTTCGGAATCCTGACACAGGTTCACCGTTTCAGTATGGCCTTTGCGTTTTAGACAGAGAGTACGAGATAATTATGAGGAATCAAATCAACAAAGTAAGAATAGCGGTAGTGCTGCTGGCGTTGGCCGCAGTGCTCATAGCGTCGGTAGTACTCACTGTCGGGTGTACAAAACGATTGGATGGTGAAATAACCGCAAACGAGAAACCAATTGTTTACTTCGTCAATATCCCGCCCGAAGGACACAAGTTTTCACGTAACCCGGAGATTAACTGGGTCGGCACCGACCGTGACGGGTTGATCGCATACTTCCGTTACCATGTGGCTACGGCGAGTGATTTGGGTGGATTAGACCCGATGGATTACATCTCAACGGTTCCAAACAGTGACTGGATCAGGCTCGATGTCGACCCCAAGGGGCCGGACCCGATGACGTCGAATATCGTCTCGATGTCGGCTGATCTCACCGATCCGGTACTGACGTACGTGGATCAATACGTCTTCCTGCAGGCGTATGATGAGGAAGGGCTCGGTTCCGATATCATTTACCGGCTGTTCTCTCGCAACGACAATCCGCCGAGCTCATTTGTCTACGGCTTCCTGGATACTGATACACCGTTTGTGAATTCGGTAGATCCGGGTGGGATTATCACTGGTGTCAAGTTGCGCTGGCGGGGCGATGACCCGGACTACCCTAGTGATCCACCGCCGTTTGAATTTGACTGGCGACTCTACGGTCCGTACTTCACGGAGGAAATGCAGGTCCTTCGAGACTCCTTTGTGACGTTTGTTTATATCACTAACGACGGGAATGTTTATCGACTCGGTGACACGGTGATCCGGTGCGATACTTTCTTTGTTGAAGGCGGTTTCGAAGAGGAATGTGATACTCTGATCGTGAGGGAAACCACGCCCTCATCGGCTTTTGGCGATACGGCACGGTACCTGCGAGTCGATGATTGGGACTTTGTCGGGTCAGAGTATGACAAGGTTCAGCAGCGAAGCGATGGTTGGGTCAGTGCAACGGCGGATACCCTGTGGAACGTATTTGAGGGTTTCCACTCCGATACAACGGTTCAGATGTCGTTCTTGTTCTGGCTGAGATCACGTGACGATGCTCTGGTCCCTGACTTGGTGCCGTACTTTGTGGAATTCGACGTCATCAATCCCCGCTACGAGCGCGACGTTGTCGTCCTTGACTTCAGCAAACTTTTGGGCTTAAACGCACCCGTCCGCCGCGACACCCTCAAGGCCTACTGGAAGACAACCATCGACGCCTGGGCAGCCAACAGCGGCCGAACAATCGTCTTTGATACCAACACCATCACCGAGGGTGATCTGGGAAACAAAGGAGTCAGCGCCGACTATATCTATATGGGTTTTCTGAACCAAGGGGCGCCGATCGCTGAACTCTTGAAACACAAAGTGATGATCCTCTTTGACGATGTGCTGGGTACGCCACTGCAAGATCAGTGGATTACAATCTACAAATCCATAGATGCCGGCCTCAACGTTTGGGTGACCGGACGCACTTTCATTATTGACGGAAACACGGGACAGGGACCGACGGGCGCCGCACCACCGTTCAATTACAGACGCTACTTCGGTGTCGACTCCATAGGTCACTCCGGATGGGCCAGTTACATGCCGATTGTTGGTACGAAGGATCCCCGTGGCCATTATCAGGATTTTATCGGAACGTTTTCCACTAAACCGGGTGAGTGGCCTGACTTGGCAGTCGATGAGGAGTATTTGCGCACTCGTTACAAGTGGGAACTGCGGGGCAACCCTCCCCACAACTACTGGAACGAGGATTGCCCGAGTTTGCCCGAAGTTGCTTGGTGTGTCCGGTCGTTCGGTACCGAAATCCTCTATAAGTACAAGTCCTGCTACGGGGCGTCACATCCTATGGGCGCACCACTTCGGTTCCACGGTCGCCCGGTAGCGCATCGGTTGGCCACCAGTCGGTTCAAGACGGTGCATTTCAAGTTTACGCCGCTATCGATCGACTCAGCCACGATGCAGGTGGTGGTCGATTCGGTACTAAACTGGTTGTATGATCCGACGCTTGGTGGCGGGAACGGTCAGGTTTCTGAAAACCGCTATCCGGATGCTGCGGTGAAGATATCGCTTTCTGAGGCGCGCCGCAACTACGATGCGCGGTGCGAGGAATACGAAAAGAGGCGACAGGAAGCGATAATCATCGATTGAGATGATAATCATCGCTGGCTGTTGTCATTAATTTGACATTTGCTACGGGACCGAGTTACTCGGTCCCGTTTTTATTTGTCGTGTCGAGGGGTTAGCTGTCTGATCAACTCATTAGTGGGGAAACGTTGGGCGGCTATGGTCATCACCGAATCCGCCAACTCCATCTGTCCGGTGTATCGGTAACCACCGGCCAGGTTTCCATAGGCCTCAACCAGGTTTGAGTCGGCTGCAATTGCCTGCCGGTTGTGGCTGATGGCCAGATGATACTTTCCGGACAGGCCGGCCAACAGGCCGAGGTGATAATGGGTGCGGGCTGTTTCGTGGCGTCGCCTCAGAAAGTGGTTGGGGAAGTTTCGGTCAAAGGCGCCATCGTCAGTCTCGATCGGCGGAGGTCGTGAATGTAAGGCTCGTTGCAGCAGTGATTCGGCTTGAGCAGTGTCGCCGCGTTGAAGCAAGAGCATGGCGGCGTCGTTCAGCAGGTAGAGATCATTGTCGGTGCGCTCTGCGGCTTGTTCCACCCGGGTGACAAAGCTGTCGGTCGCTATGCTGTCGATTCCGGCCAGGGCGCGCAGGTAAATCATGTTGGCGGTGACATCCCAGTCGGCCAGGGCCAGGGCCTTTTCGGCCTGGACAGCAGCCTCAAGGTAGCGACCGTTGACCAGGTGTAGCGAGGCCAGGTTGCTGTGTGTCTTGGGTCGATTGGGGTGCAGTTGGCGTTCTTGCTCGAAATAGAAGAGCGCTGAGTCGGCTATCCCAAGCCGCAGGTAACAAGCGCCGATGTTCAGGTTGGTCTCTGCCTGTGAGGCGTCAAACACCCGAGCAGTCTGAAAGTAGCCGAGCGCATTCTGGAGGTCCCCTTTTGCGTAATAATGGATTCCTTTGGAGACGAAGTCCTGCGACGGCGAACCGGGGGGAAGTTTCACTATCGGGTAGAATGAGAACGCCCAGACCGCGAGAACGCACAATATAGCACCGGTGCCTCGCCTGATACTGGTGGCGAATAGATCCAGGACTGCCATCGCCCCCACGGCGGCCAGCACCGTCATGAAGGGCAGTACCGGAATGCGAAAGCGGCTGCTGAAAAAGAACCAGGCGATCGCCATAAGGTAGGTCAGGATCAACCCTATCAGCAGCCGCACACGACTGCCTCCGTGACGCCATGCGACCAGAGCGCCCATGGCTGCGAAGGCCAGTATGATCGAAAACGAGACGGGGTTGAGTCGTAGCAGCGGCATGTTGGCGGAGAATCGCCGGAGGTCTCGGTTGTTGGACATTTCACGGTCGCCGATGCTGAGATACAGTTTCTTGAGATACAGTTTTACAAACGAACCAGGGTTCCGCACTATCCATTGGAAGGTCTGCGATGTCCAATAATCCGAGACTTCACCAGGCTTGAGATGTCGTGCCGATGCCTCCTCGGCTGCTCGTACCACCTGTTTGAGACGCCAGTTGTGTCCCATCGGCTCCGGCATACGGGCTGACACACCGTCGGCGATTTCATTATTGCCGATATAGAAGTTGATCCCTCCCTGCGACGCGATCAGGACCGGGTCATCCGCCACGTAGAGGTTGCGCACGAAGATCGGACCAATCACCAAAGCCAAACCGACGACGAACATCACCAGCCGCTTCAGGCGGACGATGGCATCACCGGACAAGAGCAGCAACCATGCGAATACCAGTCCAGCCCATACCAGGGCGGTCGGACGTGTGATAGCTGCGACGCCGGTGACGAGTCCAGCCAAAAGGAGAGCGCCCAGTTTGCGATTGTCCCGCCAGCGCCAGACGGTCAACAATGAAATCTGCAGAAGCAACGTGAACAGCACGTCCAAAAGCAACTCGGCTTCAAAATAGAGGAAGACTGGGTTGATGCTCTGTACAGCCGCGGCCACAAGGCCGACTTGGTGCGAGAATGCTTGTCGGCCAATGCGGTAAGTACAGTATATCGAAGCCAGCCCCACCACCAGGCCAAATAGTCGGGCCGCCCACAACGAGGCGCCAAAGAGACTGTAAACCAGACCCAGGATGTAGATGTAGAAAGGCGCCCGGAAATAGGTGGTATCTCCAAGAATGTTCCCGCTGGCCAGGTTCTCCGCCCAATGATGGTGGTAGTAGTTGTCGACGGTCAACTGGTCCCACTGTGGCAGGTCGGAGTAGTTTAGCAGATAGAGAACTCGGATCACCAGGGCGAATACCAACAGGGCGGGCAAGAACCAGCGGCTTGCCGCCGGCATGTCGGACCGTGAACTCATTTGCTCAATATATACATTAGATTCATGGGGGGCGTGTAAAACTTTGCGGTCAGTTTCGGCCAAAACGGCAATCCTGATCACACTATGCAAAAGCCGACCTCAGGGAATCCCTCCCTGCTCTGACGGCGGATGCGTGGAGGCCTTCGTAATCCCTTGTGATTCAGTCTGTTGACGCCTGGTATCGATGGGTGGTTGCATTCGGCTGCGCGGGTCTTATCCACCTGTATGCTCGATAGGTGCGGCACAACCTTTGCTCAAAGGGGGTAGGATCAGGTCAAGGAGACAGGATGAACATGAGACACTCATTAATAGCAATAGTCACCGCCGCCCTTTTGAGCACCATCTTCGGTAGTCTAGCTAAGGCCGAGGTGTTGGCCCCGGGTTTACAGAGCAAGCTCAGTCCGGTCGTACAGACAGCCTCCGACAGTCCGATTTCGGTTGTGGTGTTTATCGATGCTGAACTGCCGGTCTCGCTCGGCCTGCTCAAGGCGGTCCCATCGCTGAGGCGTGATCAGAGAATAAAACTGTTGTTAGGCGAGTTGCTTCATCGGTCGCTGAAGTCGTCCGACCGGGTAGCTCAGTATCTGAATGAGAACTCATCCACGCCGGTAATCCGCCATTGGATAGTACCGGCTTTTACGGCCACCTTAACAGCCCAGGCAATTTATGAACTCGCAGGTCTTCCCGGAGTGAAACTGGTGACAGAGAATCTTGCTTTGGAGTATGTCGTTCCCGTGAGAGAAACTCCGGCGCCGTCCCTGGCGGCTTCTGTGTCCGGCGAACTGGCGTTGTTGAGGGTTCCCTACTTGTGGCAACGGGGATTGAAAGGTTCCGGTCGGTTGGTTTGTTCGTTCGATACCGGTGTCGAGAGCGATCACCCGGCCCTGACGACCAAGTGGCGTGGCAACCATGCGCCGTTGTCGTCGGCATGGTTTTCCAAGGTGGCCCCGGACGAGTTGCCATACGATGCCGCCGGGCACGGTACTCACACGATGGGGCTGATGGTTGGTGCTGTCGAGGCCGACAGTTTCGGCGTCGCTCCCGAGGCAGAGTGGATTACCGCTGGTGTCATCGACCAGGGCAGGCCGCTTCAAACTACCCTGTCCGATATTATTGAGGCCTTTCAGTGGACGCTCAATCCCGACGACGACACCGCCACCACCGATGACGTACCTGACGTAATCCTGAATAGCTGGGGGTTGCCCAAGGGACTCTTCAACCCCTGCGATGAAACCTTCAGCGGCATCATCGATGTCGTTGAGGCAGCCGGGATCGTTACGATCTTCGCCGCCGGAAATGAAGGACCGGACCCGATGTCGCTGCGCAGCCCGGCTGACCAGGCGACCACGCCCATAAACACACTGGCGGTCGGAGCCGTTGATATTAACAAACAGGTTGCGAACTTCTCCAGTCGCGGGCCGTCATCGTGCGATCAAAGTGACATCAAACCGGAAGTAATGGCTCCCGGAGTCAGCGTCCGGTCGTCACAGAGAGACGGTGGATACTCCTTCATGAGCGGCACCTCGATGGCTGCTCCGTACGTTGCCGGGCTGGTAGCTCTGATGCGTCAGTATAACCCGGACGCAACGGTCGAACAAATCAAGTACGCTCTGCTGCAAGCCACCGAGGATCTTGGTCCGGTCGGTGAGGACAACACGTACGGCCACGGACTGGTTGATGCCTCCCGGTTGCTGAGTTATCTGCCGCTGCCGGCGGCCACCGATTTCCAAATAGCCGGTACTAAGATTACCGACGATGGTGTGGCCTGGCCGGGGGAGACCTTTGGCCTCCAGGTGATATTGAATAATCCGGCCGGCAACGTGATCGATGTAGTCGCCGACCTTGAGAGTGATGACCTCGGGGTCACTATCCACACCGCCGAGGCAGCCTTCTTTTTTGGCAACGGCGGCACCACCGCTATCAACGCCATCCCCTACGAAATCAGTTTTGATCCCACTTTGCTGCACGGACAAGACGTGAGCTTCCGCCTCTATCTCCGACTCCCGGAGGGCGGGGTTTTCGACAGCCTGGCTC